>NZ_JRVI01000099.1:0-50637 GCF_000783375.1 Sphingomonas sp. Ant20 | reverse complement strand
CCGGCGGGGGCGGCGCGGGCGATGGCCGAGGAAGGCCAGGTGCGCACCAGCCCCGAGCGTCGCGCCGACCGATTTGTGGAGCGCTGGCAGAACATGGCGCGCCAGCGAGCCGAGCTTGCGCGCAGCGGCGATCGTGCCGGCGCGGAGCGCACGGGCAAGAAGATGGAGAGCCTGGCCGGAACGCTGCACCGCGACCCGCAGCTTGAATCGGTGCTGCGCCGCCGTGCGCCCGAGCTGGGGCTGGAAATGCGCCGGGACCGTGCAATCGAGCAGGAGCTGACCCGCTCGCTTGCCATCGGCCGCGACCGAGGGATGAGCCGGTAAGGAGAGAGAATGGCCGACGAGCAATGGGAGGAGGGCGGCGACGCGGCGGCCGAGGCGTTCGCGCAGCTAGAGGCCACGGTCGAGCAGATGCGCGGCGAGGTGGCGTTGATGCGCCGCGCCGTGGAGAGCGTTGCGGCCGAGCGCGCCAGCATCGACGTGCCGGATTATTCCGAGACGTTGGGGCATATCGCGCAAGGGCTGGAGAGCACCAACGGGCGGCTCGATCAGATCGCGACGGCCATCGTGAAGTCGCCGGCGCTGGCGATGACGCCTGCCCAGATGGCGGCGCAGATCAACCGCGCGGCGGTCGAGCTGCGCAGCGCCGACCATGCAGCGCTCGCAGCCGCCACCGACGAGATGAAGCAGCATGCGCGCGAACTGCGCGGCGTGGTTCATTCCGCGCACACGGCACGAGACCAGAAGGACCGACAGCTATGGTTCGGGCTGGGCGGGCTGCTGATAGGCATCCTGCTATGGTCCTTCCTGCCCGGTCTGGTGGCGCGCGAGATCGTGCCGGCGAGCTGGCAATGGCCCGAACGCATGGCGACGCGGGTTCTTGCCGAAGCGACACCGTGGGATGCCGGGCAGCATCTGATGGCGAGTGCGTCGCAGCCGAGCTGGGAGGCGATCGTCGCGGCCGACAGGTTGCTGCGCGACAATCGTGAAAAGATCGAAGGATGCCGGCAAGCTGCAAGGAAGGCGGATCAGCCGGTGCGATGCACGGTCCAGGTAGGAGTGAAGAGGTAATGGCGATTCCCTACCGCTCGACACCCATATTCGATGAGGCCACATTGCCCGCTGCCTTGCGCTCCGAGCATCGCACCAAGGCCGGTGTGTGGGGCGTGATCCGGGTCATCGAGGGGAGATTGAAGCTCACCTGTCTCGACCCTGCCTCCGAGGTGATCCTTACACCCGATCGGCCAGGGCTGGTTCTACCGGAACAGCCGCATTTCGTGGAACCGCTCGGAGCCATGCGGATGCAGGTCGATTTCTACGATCAGCGGCCAAGCCTCTAGGGAGAGAGCCATGCGTAAAGCAGCCTTGTCATTCCCGTTTCTCGTGAGCCTGGCGCTTGGTGGCTGCGTGACAAGCGCTCCGGCACCCAAGTTCGGCAGGTCTCCTCCCGGGCCATCGGCGCGAAGCGAGGTCACGCCTTGGGCGCTAACTTATGGTGCGGCGGTGATGACCGCCAAGGTCTACCCGCACTTGGCAGCGACGGCCGATGCAAACGCCAATCTGTTCATCTCCCCGGTCAGTCTGTCACAGGGCCTGGGGCTTGCTTACCTCGGTGCGCGAGGTGTCACACGCGACGAGATCGGGCGCGTTCTGGACTGGCCTTCGGTCCCGAATGCGGCCGTGCCTATCAGAGCCTATAATGCCCAGCTCAGCGATACCGGCAATGCCGATACCACGCTCGGCATCGCGAACGCGCTATGGCTGGCAAAGGGATTGCCGATCCGGGGCGAGTATGTCGCCGAGGCGCGCTCCGGCTTCGGGGCGGCTCCGGAAACGGTCGATTATGCCGGTGATCCCACCGGAGCGGCCGCACGGATCAATGGCTGGGTCTCGCGCGAGACGAAGGGTAGGATTTCGGAGATCGTCTCTCCGAGCGGCTTCGGAGATGACACCGCCGCTGTGCTGACCAACGCGCTTTACTTCAAGGCAAAGTGGCAGGTGCCGTTCGAGGAGACGGAAACGCGGACCTTCACGCGTGGCGACGGCACGCGCATTCCGATCACGATGATGAAGCGGATAGGCCGGTTCGACTATCGCGAGACCCATGAGGGAGAGGCGATTGCCCTGCCTTATGGCGGCGATGGCAGCTTCGTGATGGAAATCTTCCTGCCGCGCGACACGGCGACCCTGCGCCGTTGGGAGCGCGAGATGAAGGGGGTCGATTTCTTCGCCGGCGAGCAGGGCGGCAATGATCGTTTCGACCTGGCAGCGGAGCAGGCGCGCGAGATGCGGATCATTCTGCCCCGCTTCGAAGCCAGGTTCGATGAGAGCGTGAAGGCAGCGCTGATCGCAGCGGGAATGCCAAGCGCCTTTGACCAGCAGCGTGCGGACCTGTCGGGAATCGCCAGCGGTGCGCGCCTGGCGATCGATGACGTGGCGCACGCGACCTTCCTGCGTGTCGATGAGGAGGGCACCGAGGCAGCGGCGGCGACCGCAGTGAAGATCGTCGTGACCAGTGCGCGGATGGAGCCCAAGGTGCCGGAGATGGTGGTCGATCGCCCCTTCCTCGTTACCTTGCGCGACCGGAAGAGCGGCGCGGTGCTGTTTTTCGGGCGCATCGCCGATCCGACCGCGATTCCCTAGGCGCACAAGGGCATGCTCCGTTCAGCCGTGCTAGCATAGCCTCCCGGCATGATGATGGTATCGCTTTTCCGAGCGATCGGCACGGCCCTGGCCGGTGCGGCGTTGAGCGCGCCCGCGTCCGCCCTGGCGTGTTCGTGCATCCTGCCCGACAACATTGAGGCAGCGGGACGCGCGGCGTTCGCCAAAGCCGATCTTGTTGGTGAGTTGGAGATAGGGCGGGCGCCGGTGACGGCACCGCGCAGCTTCTGGTGCGGGTCGGACGGACGAGCGCGACCGTGGTTCAGGCCCGGGCAGCAGATCGAGCAGAGCCGCCCCGCGCGCGTTATCCGGATCATGAAGGGCCGCGCCTCGGGGCCAATCCGCATCCGCACCAGTCCGGTGATGAACATAGGAGGCCGCTGCGGGATGACGGGGAATAGCTGCCAGGTTTCTCTCGGCCGAAGCGCCGTTCGGACCGGCCCCATGCTGTTTCGGCGCGTTGCGCCTGGCACCTACGAACCCTTGGACGTTTGCACTCAGTCGGCATTCACCACCTGGTTCGAACAGCGTCAGAAGCGACGTGAACTCCCGCACACGAGGTAACAATGCGAGGAACCATCGATTTCCTGAATCACCGGCGCGTCATTGATTCAGGAAAGTCGCCGGACTTTGGAGCCGTTGTTTTGTAGGCTCCGCGCCATGAATGGCGCGAACCTTTCCCTGCCCGAACCGATCGAGCTGGTGGCGCTCGATCCGGCGCGCAACATCCGCCGGCGCTACAGCATTTCCGTGAGCCTCGATCTTTTCGGCATGATCGTTGTCGAAGCCCGCTGGGGCCGGATCGGGGCACACGGCCAAGCCCAGCGGCACGCCTTCGCCGATCGCGCGGCGGCCGACCGCCATATCGCTACGATCCTGCGGCGGCGCGGAACCGCCGAGACGCGGATCGGGGTGCCTTATGAGCTGATGATCGCCAAGATTTGAGCCGCCACCGTCAGCGGCCCGCTGGCCGCTTGAAGAAACAGCCGGTGCTACGGCCAGCATGTTTGCCGGCTCAAGCGGCGCATCCTCTCGACAGTCCCGACGACCATCGGCTTACCGTAGCGCTCCGCATTCTCGCTGAAAATGGTTCCGCAGGACAGGATACCGGCGGTGCGTCGCGCGTCGGGCATTCGCCTGTGAGCGCTACGGCGGCGATGTTCATGGCGCGCTCGCGTCGAAATGGGCGCTCCGGGAAAGCCTCGCGCCAGATCTTTTCGGCCATCGATGCAAGCTCCTGCGGTGTCGGCGCGCGAGCCTCACGAATGCACGCTATCAAGGCGCGCGGAAACAGCCGCTCCATCGTCTCTCTCCGATTGCGATATGGGAGCCTTATAGCACGGATGGAGGCCTGATCGACCGAGACGGGACGAAGCGGGCCTTGAAGCGGTCTGGCCGGCAACATCGTCGGGGCGGGCATCCTATATCGCTTTGAGCAGGAGAAGCCTGCCGGAGAATGAGATGCCGCCCACTGCGCCTGCCCGCGTTCCCGTGCTGATCGCCATGCCCGACGATGAATTCGGCGCCGCGTTGCTTGAGCAGGCAGCCGCGCTTAGCGCCTATGCCCGGCGACTGACCGGAGGCGGCGCCGACGCCGACGACCTCTTGCAGGACACCATGCTTCGGTGCTGGACTGCGCGCGCCAGCTTCACGGCGGGAACAAGCCTCGCCGCCTGGGCGCGGACCGTGATGAAGAACAGCTTTCTCACGGGACGTCGCCGCGCCCGCTTTCACGCCGACCTGCCCGAGGATGCACGCGACCGGATGCTGAAGGTGGACGAGACCCAGAGCCTTGCCATCTGGCTGCGTGACACGGATTGGGCGCTCAGCGAACTTCCGCCTCACCAGCGCGAGGCGGTGCTGCTGGCGAGCCAAGGCGTGTCCATCGAGGACGGAGCGGCGCAACTCGGCATTGCAGCAGGCACGTTCAAGAGCCGCATCGCACGCGGGCGGACCCGGCTGCGCGCCCTCATCGAGGAGCGATCGACGCCGTTGCTGGCCGACAGGACCGGCCGTGATACGCCCGCGTCAGTGACCAAGCGGCCCATCCACCTGCGGAAAAAGCGGGACTGGCGGGGCGTCAAGATCGGCTGATCTGCGATGTTGCCTGTCGGCTTGTTGCTTTTCTTAACGGTTTGCCGGTAGCGTGCGCGCACCTGCGGAGACGCGGGTGGAGGCGTGGAAACCTCCTGAAACACGAGCCGGTCGAGCTTCATCGACCGGGTGGCGGGCGCGCATGTCCAAGCCACCCGGCCAAAGGCGTCCGCGCCTGACGTGTTTCAGGTTTCCAACACCCGGTTCAGTGGCCGGCACGTCTCCGAAATGGGGCGTGCCGCCGGCTGCACAGGAACACTTGGGGCGGGAATGAGCTTGGAGAACCTTTTGACCGAGTAGGACATGCGTGAATAGTCATCTGCCTGTCGGCCGCCTCGCCGATCGTCTTCATTCCCTGCCACGCGAACGCGCATGGTTCGCGATCCTCCTCAGCGTCACGGCGCTGGCGCTGGCGGACGCACATTTTCCCCGGATAGGTCTCGCGCCACTCTATATCCCGATTGTCTGCGCCGCCTGCTGGGCGCTGGGCAGCCGTGCTGGCTATCTGGTGGCGATCGTTGCGGCGGTCCTCACTGTCGTGCCGCATCTTGCCGAGCTGCCAAGGCTCTCCCCCGCCCTGTTAGGGGCGCGGATGGCCGTGCGCGCGGTCACGTATGTTTTCGTCGCCGCCATTGTTCTCAGCTTTCGCCGCTCGTTCGATCGGGAGCACCACCTGGCGGCGCGCGACCGCATGACCGATGCCCTCAACAAGGAGACGTTCCGCGAGCGCGTGATCGATCGTCTCGATCTAGCGGTGCCTGCCCGGCAATTCTTCCTGCTCGCGATCCTTGATCTCGACGATTTCAAGGGCATCAACAACCGCCACGGCCATGTTGCCGGCGATGAGGTGCTGCGCGCCTTCGCGCAGGGCGCGCGGGAGACCATCCGGCGCGAGGATGATTTCGGCCGGATCGGCGGCGACGAGTTCGCCTTCTTGCTTCCCGTCCATTCGGCCGAGGAAGGGGTGTATTTCGCTCGCTTGCTTCACAAGCGCCTGTCGTCGGTTCTGGCCGGCACGCCTCATCCGGTGACGTGCAGCATGGGCGCGCTGCTCATCTCGCCGGATACTCCGCGCGACGAGCCCTCGTTGATGCACGCGGTCGATCAGCTCATGTACGCGGTCAAGCGCGCCGGGAAGAACGCCGTAGAGATCGGCCGCGGAACGACCGGTCGAGACCGGGACACCCCTGTTCCGTCCAGGCTCCGGGTGATGGAGGCCACATGACGGGCGAGCAGCCGGACGGGGCTCATCCGAGCGATGGGCGGAGCTTTCGCGGACGGCTACAGTTCACATTCCTTCGCAGGAGAGGCGCATGGACGAGCGGGCACAGGAGATCGCGACTGCGATCAGCCTCATGAAGAGGGCGATGGCTTCGCTCGACAAGGCCGACGAGCGCGGCAATGTCGCCGTGCACCTTCAAGCGGCGCTCGACGCGGCCGAGGACAAGTCCCCCGAACAGCAACGCGCCGAAGCCGCTGCCCTTGAGGCGCGGCTGTTCCCTCCGGGGGAATAACTGTGCAGCCACCCGATGCTTGCTGCCGGAGCGGGAATAGAAGGTAAAAGTTCCCGAGGTCCGAGGGCGGGCGGGGGCTTAGCAGGCAGCATCAAGCGCGCGGCAGAGCGCCCCGATCAGAAGCTCACGCGACGCGGGCTTGTGGCAGGTCGGGCGTGAGGCGTGGGCAGCCGGGATCATGCTGGCCGTGCCCGTGGCGAAGATGAAGGGCACGCCGCGCCGGTCCAGTTCGTCCGCGATCGGGAACGAGGTTTCGAGGCCAAGTTGCACATCGAGGCTGGCGACGTGGGGCGATGAGTCAAGCGCCGCGAGGGCGTCCCGCACGCAATCGACAGGGCCGAGGACTTCGGCACCGGCATCGGATATTATCTCAACCAGCGTTGCCGCGACCCAATAATCATCTTCAACAATCAGCACGCGAAGACCGGTGATTCCGCTTTGTGTAGTCATGTCGCACCAAGCACTTACGCAGCCGTTCCACCGGCCAGCCAGCAACGCGCCGTCCGGCTCTGTAGCTCCACACGGAGGTGCAAAATGTTCGTCTTCGGCTGTCCATTGATCTAAGTAGCCGAGCAGGGGGCGCGTAGAATTATGGTCGATACTGAAACCCGGATTCGTGAGCTTGAGCATCGGTTCAGGAACATTCTCACTGTCGTTCGCTCCCTTGTCAGCCAGAGCTTGCAGGCGGCCGATTCGATCGAAGACGCCCGATCGACCACTGACGAGCGATTGGCGGCGCTGGGCAAGGCGACCGAGCAGCTTCTATCTCACGACTGGCAGGCGGCACCCCTGCCCGCGCTCGCAGAAAATGCGCTGGGCCACTTCACTCTCTACGCGGAGCGGCTTCGCCTCGACGGCCCCACGGTCACGATCGGCCCCAAGGCGGCGATGACGTTGACCCTCGCCTTTCACGAGTTGGCGACGAACGCGATCAAATATGGTGCGCTGTCCAACGAAACAGGCACGATCGAGCTGACGTGGAAAGTGCTGGGATCGGGCACCGAGGCCGAGCTTTGGATGCAATGGACCGAACGTGGCGGCCCGCCAGTCGTCAGGCCCGAGCGGCGGGGCTTTGGGTCGCGGCTGATATGCACGGCCGCGAGCCGCAGCTTGCGCGGCCGTGCCGAGCTGGAATTTCCCGTCTCGGGCGTCGTGTGGACCTTGCTCGCCCCTCTGGCCGCGATCGAGCTATGATCGAGTCCGGATACGGAATCCCCCGCCGCTAGCCTTGGGTTCATCGCGCATGCCGGTCTCCCCGGCCCGCGCTCCTTGCCCGACTGGATACCTCTCGCCACTTCGATCGTCTCTTTGTCAGGGCCTGAAATCCGGAGCACGTCTGAATGTCCAAACCACTCTCCCCCGAAACAATGGCTTTGGTGAAAGCTACGGCGCCTGCGCTCCAGCAGCACGGCGTGGAGATTACCACGCGCATGTATCAGCGCCTGTTCGTCGATCCGGAGATCAAGGCGCTGTTCGACATGGCCGCGCACGAATCCGGCGCGCAACCTAAGCGCCTAGCGGCCGCGATCCTCGCCTTCGCGCAGAACGTCGACAAGCTCGATGTGCTGAAACCCGCGATCGAGCGCATCGCCGCACGCCATGTCCAGACCCATATCAAGCCCGAACATTATCCTGCGGTCGCCAACGCGCTGCTGCCGGCTATCCGGGACATATTGGGCGAGGCGGCAACCGATGAGATTCTGAACGCTTGGGGTGAGGCCTATTGGTTCCTGGCCGATATCCTTATCAATCGTGAGGCGCAGCTCTACCAGACCAAGGCGGCATGATCGCCGTAGCGAGCCGTTCCCCCCAAAGGATGTGAGAAGCCGATTCTAAAATCGTTGGTCGGCACGGCAGTCAGATGCTCATTGTTCGACGCCATTTGCCAGTTTGAGAAGCGTGGTCTCGATGCCTTTCAGGCCGGCAACGGCCTCATGGTCGGCGACTGACCAATCATCGCTTTCTACGTTTTTTTGATTCTGCTGCATCCTTGCGATGATCGAGCTGCCTCATGCACCTCTTTCGCCCCGCCATGCCACCAACATCGAGTTGGTGCGCCAGCGTCGTGAGGCGATCCACAAAGTTCGTTCGGGCTGCTGCGCCAGTGCTACGGGCGAGAGCCTTCGGCCCCGCTTTGAGGGCGTCTCCCAAGGTTTTCAGCGCTTCATGATAAAGGGAATCGGACACGGCAGCTCGGAGGGATCGTCATGATCGTTCATAATCACGAAAGCAGAGGACGACGGGGTGCCCCCCGCCGTCCCCCTGTCTCAGAAGGGATAAGTCGAGCCGTAATAGCCATAGACCTGCTCGCCATAGGTCCGATCAAAAGCAGGTTCTTCGCCCGCTCGATAGCGCGGCGCGCCTTCGAGCCGTTCTTTTGTTAGATCGACGACATAGCCGCCCTGGTTCGTGTCATAGGTGAGCTGGTCCCAAGGCAGCGGATGATATTCCTCGCCGATGCCGAGGAAGCCGCCGAAGGACATGACCGCATATTCGACACGGCCCGCGCGCTTATCGACCATGAAGTTGTAAACTGAGCCGAGTCGATTGCCATTGCGATCGTAAACGGCCGTACCTTCGACCTTGTTGGAGGCAATCAGGCGGTTGGTTTCATCGGTAGCGATGTCGGTGTCTGCCATTTCGAGTCTCCTTTCGTTTAAGGAGAACGACGCAGCCCTGATGGGTTTCCGACGAAATCGAGCAATGGGTGGTGCAGAACGATAGAGCGGGTGAGCGCCTTCAATTTGGCGGCATCCCCATAGACGACTAGTGAGCGCCAACGGCTAGGACCTGGGCCAGCAGCTCAGCTTGAGGCCGCCGGCCTGCAGCAAAGTTTCCCGCGAGAAGATCAGCGGCGCGGCGGCATAGCCAACTCCCGGAGTGATTGTATATTGGAGCTCATATGGACGACTTGGGGTGACTACACGAAAGTGACGTATCTGCACGCTAAGGGCGAACAAATCCGGTACGATGCCAGCAGATGCTATTCGCAGGCTTTCCTGCCCCTTTTATGTGGTGCCGCCCTACGGGCGCCGATATGGGAGGGCGGCAATCCGATTGACCAACGATCGAGGTAGAACCCTGCTCGCCAAATATGTGAGCTGGTTGCCCATCCCCGGTATGGCGAAGGATTGCCGATAAACCAGAGCGTGGACTGCATGGGCCGCGCACCGGTCAACGTCCATCAAACCCAACCTCCCCCACTTCAAATCGCTGAGGGCAGCCATGTCTGTGTCGATTCCACCGGGTGCAAAAGACCCAACACTCACTCCCGTCCCGGCAAGCTCCACGGAAAGCGCTCGCATGAGGGTGCTCACATAGGCTTTCGACGCGCCGTAGACCGCTTGGAAGGGCACGGATGTTTCGCCCGCCAGGCTCGACACGGCGATTACTGAGGATTCAAACGGCTGCTCCCTGAAAATCGCAATCAGGCGAGCCAGCAAATCCGTGAAACCGAGTATGTTTGTTTCAATTACCTCGGCATAAGTGTCGGCACGGCCTGCATCAAATGAACCAACGCTCGTCATTCCGGCAACCAACAAAGCGGCTGTTACTTGCAATTCTGCAACCTTAGCCGCGATTTTCTCCCTGCCCTCGATTTCACGTTGATCAGCCACTATAATCTCGCACGGCACATTGAACCGCTCGTCAATTTCGGTCTGTAGCTCCCGCAAGTTGTCGAGCCTTCGTCCAACAATCAGGGGCTTGGCCTGGTACGATGCCGCCAAGCGGAGGGCGGACGCTCTGCCCAAACCGGTCGAAGCCCCTGTGACCAGCACCCACGAGTTCTTGATCGCCAGCGGTTTCACGCGTTTTCCAGAGCCTTGTATAGGGCGGTTTTGCCGATCTTGAGCCGGGCCGCCGCCTCACGAACAGTGAGGCCCGCTGCGATATGCGCCCGCGCTTTACGTAGTTTGTCGGGGGTAACGACAGGCCGGCGACCACCCTTGTTGCCCCGCTCGCGTGCGGCCTTGAGGCCGGCATGAGTGCGTTCACGGATCAGGTCACGCTCGAATTGGGCCAGCGAGCCGAAGATGTTGAACACCAGCATGCCGCCCGAAGTGGTGGTGTCGATATTCTCGGTGAGTGAGCGGAACCCGATGCCGCGCGCCGCAAGCTCGCCGACCTTCTCGATCAGGTGGCTCATCGAGCGGCCGAGGCGGTCGAGTTTCCAGACCACCAGCGTGTCGCCGGGGCGCAAATAGGCGAGCGCTTCGGTTAGGCCAGGCCGATCGGCTTTTGCCCCGGATGCGTGATCGTCGAATATACGGTCGCACCCGGCAGTGTTCAGCGCGTCAAGCTGGAGCGACAGCTTCTGGTCTGCGGTCGAGACGCGCGCATAGCCGATCAGCGCCACATGATGCCCGATCCTGTCCGTTTTCCCGTCATTATGCGATCTTGTCCGAATCGCCGTTACAGGTCCAGAGTTAACGGACATATTCCTGTTGGCCGCCAGAGGACCGTCTGACGGACACGCAAAGCGAAGGAGATGATGCTTGGCGAGACGGCGACTGGTGAGCCTGGAAATCTGGGCGAGGCATTATGGCGCGCCGCTCGATGAGCGCGAGATCGCGCGTCATTATACGCTGACCAGCGACGACCTGGAAATTGTCGGCCGCCGTCGCGGCGATGCCACCCGGCTCGGCTATGCGATGCTCATGCTATATATGAGATGGCCTGGCCGTGCGCTGGAAGCGGGCGAAGTCCCGCCCGCTCCTGTGCTCGCCTATGTGGCGCAGCAACTCGGCGTCGCGCCGGCAGCCTTCGCGGATTATGCCCATCGGGACCAGACCCGTCGCGAGCATCTCGTCGAAATCCGACGATCGCACGGGTTCAGGATTTTTGACCGCAACGCTTTCCGTGAAGTTGTCGCCTTCTCGGTCCCAATCGCGCAGACCATCATACACCCCGGCCAGATGGCAGACGTCATCGTCGATGAACTCCGGCGCCTGCAGATCCTCCTGCCTTCTCCGTCGATTCTCGAAGCGGTGCTGCGGCGGGCGCGCCAGCAAGCCGAACAGCTTACCTATGAAGTGCTCACGAATGGCCTGCTGCCTGACACCCTTCAGGGCCTGGACGATTTGCTGGCCCGACGACCGGGGGCAGGTCGCGACATGGCTATCCTGGATGCGCAATGCGCCACAATCGCCGGCAGCGCGCAACATCCTGCGCCTGATCGAACGGCTCGCCTATATCCGCGCGCTGGGCCTCGATCGCGCCCGTGCCGACATGATCCCGGCTTTGACTTTTGACAGGCTGGCGGACGAAGGCAGCCGCATCACACCCCAGCACCTTGGCGAACTCAATGCCCTGCGCCGCCATGCGACGCTGGCGGCAACCGGCATCCGGGCTTGACGGGAAAGCCGTGAACCGACCGCCACCCTGACGATGTTCGACAAGCTGTTGGGCAGCATGGCGCGCCGCGCCGAGAACCGGACCCGCGACAAAGCCTCAAGACGGTGCGCGAGTTGCAAGGCACCTCCGGGACGCTCACGGGGTCTTGCCGCCTCCTCATCGCGCGCGCAGCAGGGCGTGGATTCTCTGGCGCAGATCGAGGCGCTGGACTGGCAGCACTTCGCCGTGGCCGTCGAGCAGGCCGAAGTGCTCGGCGACCGGAAACCGTCGATCGCACCGCCGAATTGATCGAGCGGCATCGGACGGTGAAGCTCTTTGTCGGCGCTTTTCTCACGCCTTCGAGTTTCGCGGCGCCGGCGCGGTTCAGGGGCTCCTGTCAGCGCTGGCCATCATCGCGGAGCTATATCGGACCGGCAAACGGCGCTTGCCTGATCGCGTGCCGCTACGCTTTGTGCCGCCCGCATGGCGCCCGTTCGTCCTGCGGGATGGCATCGTTGATCGTGCCGCTTATGAACTATGCGCCTTGTCAACTACGCGAGCGGTTGCGAGCCGGGGGATATATGGGTCGCGGGGAAGCCGGCAGTTTCGCGATTTCGACAGCTATCTCATACCGCCGGCGACCTTTGCGGCGCTGCGCGAGAAGGGGCCGTTGCCGCTCGCCATCGAAACGGATTTCGAGCGCCATATCGAGGAACGGCGCACCAGCTCGACACGGCGATCGAGCAGGTAACGGTCCTTGCACGGCAAGGGGAGCTGCCCCAGGTTAAGCTTGACGAAAACGGTCTCATCATCTCGCCGCTGAAGGCGGCAACACCGCCCGCCACCGAGATTGCCCGTCGCGCCGCCTATGATCGACTGCCGCGCGTGAAGATCACCGATCTTCTGCTGGAGGTCGATGCCTGGACCGGGTTCAGCGAATGCTTCATCCATCGTCGTTCGGGCCGGGAAGCCGACGATCGCAATGCGCTGCTCACGGTCATCCTCGCCGATGGCATCAATCTCGGCCTCACACGCATGGCGGAAACCTGCCGGGGCGCAAGTCTGCGTCAGCTCGCCCATCTTCACGACTGGCACATCAGCGAAGCCGCCTATGGCGAAGCGTTGGGAAGGCTGATCGACGCCCATCGCGCCATGCCGCTCGCCGCGCTGTGGGGAGACGGCACCACTTCGTCGAGCGACGGACAGCAATTTCATGCCGGGGGCCGTGGGGCCGCGATCGGCGACATCAACGCGCGCAGCGGCAACGAACCAGGCGTTGCCTTCTACACCCATGTCTCGGATCGATATGACCCCTTCGCAAGTCGGGTGATCGCGGCGACCGCTGGCGAAGCGCCCTATGTGCTGGATGGCTTGCTGTATCACCAGACCGGCCTGACGATCGAGGAGCACTACACCGATACGGGCGGGGCATCGGACCATGTGTTCGGCCTCATGCCCTTCTTCGGCTACCGCTTCGCGCCGCGCCTGCGCGACATCAAGGAGCGTCGTTTACACCTCCTTCCCGGCCAAGAATCCGGCCCCTTGCTTGCCGGCATGACGGCCGAACCGATCGCATTGGGTCATGTCGCGGCGCATTGGGACGAACTGCTGCGGTTCGCCACGTCGATCCGCACCGGCACCGTCACTGCTTCGGCAATGCTGCGCCGCTTGTCCGCCTATCCGCGACAGAACGGACTGGCCCTCGCACTACGCGAGCTGGGCCGCCTCGAACGCTCCATTTTCATGCTCGACTGGCTGCGCGACATCGACCTGCGCCGGCGCACCCAGGCGGGCCTCAACAAGGCGAAGCCCGCAACGCGCTCGCCCGCGCGCTCTTCTTCAACCAGCTCGGCGAACTGCGCGATCGTCGGTTCGAGAACCAGACCTATCGCGCCTCCGGCCTCAACCTGCTCGTCGCCGCCATCATCTTGTGGAACACTCGCTATCTCGAAATGGCGCTGGCGGACATCGGCACAGCCGACGAAATCGCACGCCACATCGCGCCATTGGGCTGGGAGCATATCTCGCTGACCGGTGACTATAGCTGGAATGTTGAAGATCAACCCGATCCGGACGCCTTGCGACCGCTGCGCGCCGTCAACTCCCTACTTGCCGCGTGACGTTCGCTATCCGTTCGCCCTTTCCGTGCAGATACGTCACTTTCGTGTAGTCACCCCTACAGGGTCCATATAGGATGCCATGACGATTCGATCGAGGTAGCGATCATGGCGTGCAATTCCTGCCCCTCTGATAGCGAGCCAGCGAGCAACAGCCCCGCATGGCGGCGCGCGCTTTGGATCGCGCTAGCGGTCAACGGGAGCATGTTCGCGATCGAGATCGTCGCCGGCGTCGTGGGCGGATCGAAAGCGCTCCAGGCTGACGCGCTCGATTTTTTTTGGTGACGCCGCCAACTACGCGATCAGCTTGGGCGTCGCCGGAATGGCGCTTGTCTGGCGCGCCCGGGCCGCGCTTCTCAAGGGCGCGACGCTCGTGCTGCTGGGCCTTTACGTCCTTATTGCGACGCTTTGGGCGATCATGGGTGGGCGCGTGCCCGAGGCCGAGGTCATGGGCGCAGTCGGAATTGCGGCGCTGCTCGCTAACGCTTTCGTCGCGGTGATGCTCTACCGCTTCCGGACGGGTGATGCGAACATGCGCTCAGTCTGGATTTGCTCGCGCAATGACGCGATCGGCAACATCGCTGTTGTCGCGGCAGCCGCGGGTGTGTTCGGGACCGGCACCGCATGGCCGGACCTGATCGTGGCAGGCCTGATGGCGGGGCTTGGACTTTGGGGCGGCGCCCAGATCGTAGCCCAAGCACGGCGCGAGCTTAAATCAGTAGAGTCCGCTGCGGATATTGAACTTCGGCGGTTACAGCATCGTGTTTAGCTGCTAGGGGCACGTTTAGAATGCGTTCGTTGCTGCGCCTTGTCTTGTTCACGCTGGTAGCCCTTGGACTCGGTCTGGGCTCGGTGGCGCATGCTCGTGAGACGGTAAACTGCGCCGACGTGTCAGTGGCGTCGAACTCTCTCGCATTCGATTATGAGCAGGGCCACGGACAGAAGCAGGGAACGGCGGACAAGGGGTGCCTGCGCTGCATGGCCGGTTGTCATGGCCATCATATGGCGACGCCCGCCACCGCCGAGCCGGTGCTTGAGGTGTATGTACTCACCCCCGCGCCACCTGTCTGGCTTCCTGTCCATATGGGCGGAACCAAATCCGATCCGACACTGAGACCACCCCAAGCCTGACAGTCTCCTCGACCCGCGCGCTACCGCGCGGGCATTTCAGGATTGTCAGGAGTTCAATGAATGAATCGTTTCATCGCGGTCGCCATGGCCGTGGCGTCCAGCGCGACGATCGCGCAGGCGCAAACGGCGGGCGGCTCCGCCACGGCTCCGATCGCGCAACCAGCGACAGCCCCCAGCACGCTAGCGCAGTCCACGATCGCCGGTCCGCCGTCGCCCGGCGCCCCGCTAGCCCCCGCACCGGCCCACTGCCGCAGACGCTGACGCTGGAGCAGGCACTTGAGGAAGCCGCTGCGCGGTCGCCCACAGTCGTGGCCGCCCAGGCCGACGTCACGCGAGCCGCGGGCGGCTCCGCCAGGCGGGCTTCCGTGCCAACCCGCAGCTCAGCGTCGACGTCGAGAACTTCACAGGCAGCGGTGCCTACTCCGGACTGAACTCGGTCGAGACCACCGTCACGCTCAACCAGCAGCTGGACCTGTTCGGTCGCCGGTCAGCGCGCGTCAACGTTGCCCAAGCAGCGCTCGCGGCGCAGGAGCTTCGGCTCGCGATCGCGCGCGCCGACCTGGTTCAGGCGGTTCGCACGCAGTTCGCGGGCGCGGTTGCTGCCCGAGATCGCCTGCAGCTAGCGCGCGACAATGCCGAGCGCGCGCGTGAACTTGCCCGCATCGCTGATGAACTCGTCGCCGCCGGCCGTGAGCCGCCGTTGCGCGCACTCCGGGCGCGCGCCAACTTCGCCCAGACCGAGGCGGCGCTGAGGGCGGCGGAAGCCGCGGACCTAACAGCTCGCCGGTTGCTCGCGGGGCTATTCGGCATGACCGGAGAGGTGGGGGCTGTTACTGGCCCGCTTGCGCCAGTGGCGCTAGGTGAGATCGAGGCGCGCGCTACACTCGAGGTGAGGTTGGCGGAGGCCGATAGACTTCAGGCGGAGGCGGCGCTCCGGCAGGAGCAGATCGCCCGACGCCTGAACCCTTCGGTCGGCATAGGGTTGCGCCGGCTTCAGCAGACCAGCGATACCGCGCTGGTTGCGGGAGTGTCGGTGCCGCTGCCGCTGTTCGACCGAAACCAGGGAAACATTGCCGCCGCGGGCTCCGCGATCCGTGCGGCCGAGGCTAGGCGCGACGCGGCGCTCGCGCTCGCAACGGCTCGGATCCGCAATGCGCAGACCAATCTCGACGCCGCGCGTGCAAGGGTCGACGCGCTTGAGGGCGCAGCGCTCCCCCAGGCGGCCGAGGCGCTGCGGCTAGCTAATCTCGCTTATCGCGCTGGGCGCCTGACGCTCCTGGAACTGCTCGACGCTCAGCAGGCGCTCGCAGCCGCGCAAGGCGAACTGATCGACGCGCGCGTAGCGCTGGCGGAGGCCTCGGCAACGCTCGTTCGCGCCGCTGCCCAATGAGGATGAACATGATGGACTTCTCGAACAACAGGAAGCAACTGCTCGCTGCCGTGGGTGGCGTAGCGCTGATCGTGGGTGCCGGCGGCATCATCCTCGGGCGCACGGTGTTCGCGCCGGAGCCGGCCGCTGCGCCGGCTGCCCCCACCGCGGCAGGTAAGGCGAGCGAAGGCGAGGAAGCCGGGCACGGCCCCGAGGGGTTCGTCGCGCTTGACCAGGCGAAGCTCGCCTCCATCGGCATTCAGACCGAAACGGTTGCGGCCGGCACACTCGGCTCCGAGATCATCGCGCAGGCGACGGTAGAGCCCTCTCCCCAAGGGTCCGCATCGCTCGCCGCGCGCGCAGACGGGGCAGTGAGCCGCATTCTGAAGCGGTTGGGCGATCCCGTGCGGGCGGGCGAGGCGGTCGCTTATCTGGAGAGCCGCGACGCCGCCACGTTCGCCGCCGAACGCGCGGCCGCTCGCGCTCGTGCTCAGCTCGCCCGCGCCGCCTACGCCCGCGAGAATCGACTCTACAACGCTCGCGTCACCGCACGCCAAGACCTTGAGGCGGCGCGGGCGGCGCTGGCCGAGGCCGACGCGGAAGCCAGGCGTACGCAGACGGCGGCTTCGGCCGCCGGAATCTCTTCTGATGGACGGTATCTCATCCTCACCAGTCCAATCAGCGGGCGCGTTACGGCGGCCTCGGTGCAGCTTGGAGCCTTCGTCTCGGCGGGAACCGAGCTGTTCCGAATTGCGAACCCCAATCTGATACAGATCAACGCGGCTGTGCCCGCAGTCGATGCGCGGCGGATCTCGATCGGGGATCGGGCTGTGATAGAGCTTCCGGGCGGTGGTACCGTCGCCGCCACCGTCCGCTCGACGACACCGAGCCTGGACGCGGAGACCCGCACTGCGACGGTCGTGCTCGTGCCTGCGGGCACACCCGCCGGGCTCCAGCCTGGGCAATCGTTGAGGGTGCGCCTCGTACCCCGCAACGCATCGGGCGGCGGGCAGATCGTTGTCCCGGAGGAAGCGATTCAGCAGATCGAGGGTCGCGACCAGGTGTTCGTACGCCGGCCGAACGGCTTCCAGGCGCAGGCAATTACGGTGGGTGCGCGCAGCGGCGGCCGTGCGGAGATCGTCGGTGGGCTTCAGCCCGGCGCGGTGATCGCGACACGGGGCGCCTTCGTGCTGAAGTCGCAGCTCGGCGCGAGCGAGGAGGAACACTGAGCCATGCGCGACACGACCCAGCCGTTTGACAGCCGTTCCGCCGTCCAGCGAGCGGTGACCGCTCACGTTTCCAACCTTCCAAGCGTCCGCGACGCGCTTAGCGCGTTAGCGGCGGCACGCATCCCGGGACTCTCCTCATGATCGATCGCCTGATCTCCGTCTCCGTCCGGGGGCGATGGGTCGTCCTCTTCATCACGCTCGTCGTAGCAATCTACGGCGCGTTCCAGCTCACCCGCGTGCCGATCGACGCGGTGCCCGATATCACCAACAAGCAGGTGCAGGTGAACACCACCGCGCCCGCATTCGGCCCACTCGACATGGAGCGGCTGGTCACCTTTCCGGTAGAGACCGCGATGGCGGGCATCACCGGCATCGAGAGCACACGCTCCATTTCCAGGAACGGCTTCAGCCAGGTGACGGTGATCTTCGACGAAGGCGTCGACATCTATTTCGCTCGCCAGCAGGTGGCCGAGCGCCTCACCCAGCGCGCGAGACGCTGCCCACCGGGGTCGAGCCGCAGATGGGGCCGCTCACTACCGGGCTCGGCGAGGTCCTCATGTACTCGGTCGAGTTCGGGAAGCCGCCCGCTCCCGGCGCGCGCGCGGCCGGCAAGACCGGCTGGCAGCCCGATGGATCGTACCTGACGCCTGAGGGCGAGCGTCTAACCAGCGAGGTGTCCAGGCTCGCCTATTTGCGTACGGTGCAGGACTGGATCATCCGGCCTCAGCTCCGCTCGGTCGTGGGCGTGGCCGGCGTGGACTCGATCGGCGGCTTCCAAAAACAGTATGTCGTTCAGCCTGACCCGGCGCGCATGTCGGCGTTGGGCGTATCTTTCTCCGAGCTGGCGGAGGCATTGGAGCGGGCCAACCTGTCGGTCGGCGCCAACTTCATCCAGCGCGGGGGCGAGGCGTTCCTCGTTCGCGCCGACGCGCGATTCAAATCATATGACGAGATCGGGCGCGCGGTGGTCGCCACCCGGGAGGGCGTGCCCGTCATGGTACGAGACGTCGCCCAGGTCGTGATCGGCGGCGAACTCCGCACCGGCGCCGCCAGCATCAATGGGCAGGAGGGCGTGGTCGGCACCGCGCTGATGATCGTCGGGGGCAACAGCCGGATCGTAGCGCAGGCGGCGGCCGAGCGCCTCGCCGAGATCACGAAATCGCTGCCACCCGGTGTCCAGGTCCGGACGCTCCTCGACCGCTCCAAGCTCGTCAACGCGACCATCGGAACCGTCGAGAAGAACCTCGGCGAGGGCGCGCTGCTAGTGGTCGCGATCCTGTTCTTCCTACTCGGCAACATTCGCGCGGCGATCATCGCGGCGCTGATCATTCCATTGTCATTCCTGCTGATGGCGATCGGTATGAACCGCTTGGGAGTGTCGGGCAACCTGATGAGCTTGGGCGCGCTTGACTTCGGGCTGATCGTCGACGGCGCGGTCATCATTGTCGAGAACTCGCTCCGGCGGTTGGCCGAGCGCCAGCACCATGAGGGACGCCTCCTCACGCTTCGCGAGCGATTGGAGGAGACGATCGCGGCGTCCCGCGAAATGATCCAACCGACGATCTACGGTCAGGCGATCATCTTCCTCGTCTTTGCGCCGCTCCTCACCTTCGAGGGCGTCGAGGGCAAGATGTTCTCGCCCATGGCTACCACCGTCATGCTGGCGCTCGCCGGTGCGTTCGTCCTGTCGCTGACCTTCGTGCCGGCGATGGTCGCCATCCTGATCCGGGGCAAGGTGTCGGAGAAGGAGGTCAAGGTGATCGCGGTCGCCAAGGACCGCTACGACCCGTGGCTCCGGCGCGCTCTGGCGCGTCCTTGGCCGTTCATCGGCGGCGGTGTCGCAATCTTCGCGGTCGCCGGCCTAGTCTTCTCGACGCTGGGTCAGGAGTTCATCCCCACCCTCGATGAGAAGGACCTGTTGGTCGCGGCTATCCGCATACCGTCTACCTCGCTCGAGCAGTCGCTCACGATGCAGCGGCGGATCGAGCGCGAGCTGTCGACGCTGCCCGAAGTGGCGGTGGTGTTCGCCAAGACCGGCACCGCCGAGGTCGCGACCGATCCCATGCCGCAGAACATCTCGGACGGGTTCGTGATCCTGAAACCGGAGGATCAGTGGCCGGCTGGTGTCGAGAGCAAGGCCGAGGTGGTCGAGCGCGTCGAAAAGAAGCTCGAAGGGCTGCTGGGCAATGCCTACGAGGTCAGCCAACCGATCCAGCTCCGCTTCAACGAGCTGATCGGCGGCGTTCGCGGCGACCTCGGCATCAAGGTCTACGGGGACGACCTTGAGGTCATGGGGCAGACCGCCAACCGGATCGCGGCGGTGCTCGGCACGATTGAGGGCACGACGGACCTGCGCGTCGAGCAGACCGGTGGATTTCCCACGCTCAACGTCGAGTTCGATCGTGACGCCATCGCCCGCTACGGCCTCTCCGTACAGGACGTCGCTGACACGGTCGCGGCGGCGCTCGGCGGTCGCGAGGCGGGGCTGCTCTTCGAGGGCGACCGACGCTTTGACATCGTGGTGCGCATGCCCAATGTCACCCGCGACGATCTGGCCGCTGTCGGCGCGCTCCCGGTCCGATTGCCTGCGTCGGGTGCGGGGCTGGCGTCTTCAGTACCGCTGAGTTCGCTCGTACGGTTCAACTTTTCGGAGAACCTGAACCAGGTCAGCCGCGAGAACGGCAAGCGCCGCGTCGTCGTGTCCGCGAACATCCGCGGTCGCGACATCGGCTCCTACGTCGCGGACGCGCAGGCGCGGGTCGGACGCGAGGTGCAGTTGCCCACCGGTTCGTATCTCGAATGGGGTGGGCAGTTCGAGAACCTGCAAGCCGCTTCGCAGCGGCTCTCCATCGTGATCCCGGCCGTGTTCCTACTTATTTTCGCCATCCTGTTCATGGCGCTGGGAGGAGCTGCGCCCGCGATCGCGGTCTACTCGGTGGTGCCGCTAGGACTAGCGGGCGGCGTGTTCGGGCTCGCGCTCGCGGGCCTCGACTTCTCCGTGTCGGCTGCTGTCGGGTTCATCGCGCTTTCGGGCGTGGCGGTGCTGAACGGTCTCGTCATGATGACGAGCATCCAGAAGAGGCTGGCCGCCGGCTTGCCGATCGAGGACGCGATCCGAGAGGGTGCAATGGAGCGTCTGCGGCCGGTGCTGATGACTGCGCTCGTGGCGGCGCTCGGCTTCGTGCCGATGGCTATCGCGACCGGCACGGGTGCGGAACTTCAGCGTCCATTGGCGGTGGTGGTGATTGGCGGGCTGATCACGACGACCCTGCTCACACTCTTGGTCCTGCCGGCGATCAGCCGCCTGATTTTGGCCCGCACCAAACGCCCGCGCGCGGAGCACCAGGAGGCGACGCACGAGGCGCCAATGCCGGTCGGATGACGCGGCGCAACGGTCGGCGCGCGCACGCCCAGGAAAGGAGAGCGTATGACGACGATCACCAACCCGGCACTTCTCTACACGGACGAGGACGCCTCGTGCGGCGACGAGCGTGCGGCCGATATGATCGTCCGCAAGGCGCGCGATCGAGGCTTGGCGGGAGCAACGGTGTTGCGCGGCGTCACGGGCTACGGTCGCGGCTCGTTGATCCACGCCCATCATTTATTCGGGATCAGCGACAACCCGCCGTTGGTTATCGAGATAGTCGACGCCGAGGAGCGCTTGCGCGCCTTCATGGGCGATCTCGCCGACTTGCGTGACATCGGCATGGTTACGCTGGAGCGCATCGAAGTGCTGGCCCAACCCTCGCACCGCCCACAGCGCAAGCGGGACGAGCCGTGAGGAGCTGGTGCCGGGCGCAAGCGCGGCGACGAAGCGCGTGAGGGCGAGCCAATGGTCAGCGTCGAGAACAGCATCGAATTGGCGGCTTCGCCTTGGCAGGTGTGGGCAACACTGACCAAGCTTGATGCCTACGCCCGCTGGCACCCATTCGTTACCGCCGCCGGTACGCCGGAGGTAGGACAAATGGTTGATTACAGCATCCGCAACAGAGCATTCCGGCGGAGGATCACCTCCACGGCGACGGTCACCTGCCTGTCCGAGCCGGACGCGTTTGGCTGGACAATCGGCATCAAGGGCCTGCTCCGCTTTGACGAGATATTTTACATTGAAGCGAGCGAGCATGGGGCGACGCTGCGACACATCATGGAGAGCCGCGGGCTCCTGAAGCGCATCATCCCGGGGGTCAACAGACAGCTTCGCGACTTCATCGTGAGCACGGACCAGGCGCTCGATCGATACTTGCGCGGCGCCGGTCGTCCGCCCCGTCCTGCCAGCAATCGCGGAAAACGTCGCGCGGCCGCCAGTCGTGCACGCCACGCTACACATTTGCGGAAGCGCGACACGTGAGGTCTGCTCCCGCTATTCAGCACGAGGAGTTCCAATGAGCGACAACGCACCAAACGCGCGCCCGCGTTCAGTCAGCACAGTCGCGGCCGCCGCCTTTCTCTTGGCCACTTTGGGCGGGTGTAGCACCGCCTATCGGGACCTGCCCTGGATTAATGCACATACCGAGATTCCTCTGTCCCGAAGCTATAAGATTAGCCGGCCTGACCTTCGGCAATCGCCGGAAGGGCTGCGCGCTTGGGGAAGGCTATGCCGCACCGGGTTTGCCTACAGCCCTCGCGGCGTTCAGCTGGAACTAGCGGACGCGAGTGATCAGGTGGTCGCTGTCGAGACCACCTATGGCATTTCGCGTCTGCGCCGCGCCCAGCGGTGTACCTTCTACACGGTGAAGACGGAATGGCGCGTGCTTGCGGATCAGCACCTGCATCTTTGCCTCATTCCTTACTTTGGAAGCTCGTCGAAACGTTGCTTTGGAGAGAGCGGCGATGAATCGCATTGATCGAAGCTGGAGCAGCCCGGGAGTTCACGCTGCTTGGCGCACGATAGCGATGGTGGTCGTAATTGTTCTCGCCACTGTTGTGGCGGCGTGCGCTGAGGAGAGGAAGCCCGGTGCAACGACCGAACAGGAGATCCACTCGCGAGACTCCGAGACGCCGAGCGGGGTGCGCGGGCGGCATCTCTACGCGTGCGATGACGGAGAGCCTCTGTTCGTTGACTTCAAGGACGAAGGACTGTCGATCGAACTGCGTCGAGTAGAACGGGAAACGCCGCGTGTTTTGTCCGCGCCCGCGCAAGGCCTTCAATATGTTGGGGACAGCGAGAGCGCGATCATGACCGGCAACGAGCTTCGATTGGTGGATGCGCAGGGTCTCAAGCGCGTGTGCAGGAAGCAGAATTGAGCGAAGTACGCACCGGCACCCCTAAGACGACGAACGATCCTTCGAGCCCCGGTGCGGTGCTTGGGGCCTCACAATCAAGCACGGCCGGCGCCTGGGCGCTGCGCCAATTCCGGAGGGATAAGCAATGAGTGATGATGCACAGGCCGGACTCGCTTCCGACAAGCGTTCGATCCCGGCCGAGCGGCGGACACTCTGGATCGTGCTCCTGCTCAACCTCGGACTGGCCATAGGGTTCGGAATCGCCGGCGTCCTTGGCGACTCCAGCGCGCTGATCGCCAACGGTGTTGATAATCTCTCCGACACGGCAGTGTATGCGCTTAGCCTGGTCGCGCTGAGCCATGGCCAGACCTGGAAGACACGAGCCGCGACGGCTTCCGGCGTGATGCTGCTCATGTTCGCGGTTGGTATTCTGGTCGATGTCGGCCGTCGCTATCTTCAGGGCAGCGAGCCGATCGGGCCCACCATGATGGTGATGGCATTCGTCGCGGCGGTCGTGAACTATGTCTGCCTTCGCCTCCTCCAGAAGCTGAAAGAGCCCGACGTCAATCTTCGCGCCGCGACCACGTTCAGCTTCAACGACTTCATCTCCAACGGTGGCATCCTGATCGCGGGCGCGCTGGTGCTATGGCTCGGATCAAATTGGCCCGACCTCGTGGTCGGGCTCGCGACCGCGCTCATTGCGATCAAGGGAGGGATCGAGATCCTCCGCGATGCTCGGGCTGAAGCCAAGAAAGACGGGAACGAGGCGCGATGAACGACAAGCTCGAACTCGACATTCCTCTCGCCCTGCCCGAGGTTCCCGATGCGGCGGATGCGTGCGTTGGACGGCTGGTCTCGACGTTAAGCGCTAAGCCCGGCGTGGAGCGCGCGCACGTCCTGGCGGCAACCGCAGATGTGCCCGCCAAGCTCTGCATACACTTCGACCCCGCGATGCTCCCCCTGCCCCGCGTGCGCGACATGGTGCGGGCCGCAGGCGCCGAGATCAGCGGGCGCTACGGGCATGCGACTTGGCAAGTGGAGGGCATCGGTCATGAGCGTCGTGCCCGCACTGTCAGCGAGACGCTCTGCGCGATGCCGGGCGTGCTGCAAGCCGACGCCAGCTCGTCGAACACCGTCCGAGTCGAGTATGATCGCGAGCGCATCGACGAAGCCGCGATCGTTGCCGCGATGGGCAAGCTCGACGTCAGGCCCGTAAAGCAGGGAGCCTCCGAGCATGCCGGACACGACCACGGTCCGGGCGAGCACAGCGGTAGCACCGACGCGAAGCATGGCCCCAGCGACGGGCACGACCACGGGCATGCCAACTTCCTGGGGCCGAACACGGAGCTGATCTTTGCACTCGCGTGCGGTGCCCTGCTCGGCATCGGCTTCGCCATCGAGAAGCTGGCTGCGGGCGCGCCGGAATGGCTGCCCACCGCCTGCTACGTAGCGGCCTATCTATTCGGCGGTTTCTTCACGCTGCGTGAGGCGATCGACAATCTGAGGCTCCACAAGTTCGAGATCGACACGCTGATGCTGGTCGCGGCGGCGGGCGCGGCGGCGCTCGGGGCCTGGGCAGAAGGCGCGTTGCTCTTGTTCCTGTTCAGCCTGGGGCACGCGCTCGAACATTATGCGATGGGCCGCGCCAAGCGCGCGATCGAGGCGCTGGCAGAGCTTGCCCCGGAGACCGCAACGGTGCGTCGCCAGGGGCAGATGGTCGAGCTGCCGGTAGAAGAACTAATAATCGGCGATGTCGCAGTCGTCCGCCCCAACGAGCGCCTGCCCGCGGACGGCTTCATCGTCAAAGGGACGAGCGCCATCAACCAGGCGCCTGTCACTGGAGAGAGCATCCCGATCGACAAAGTGCCCATTACCGACTTGGAGGCGGCGCGGGCCAAACCCGATGCAGTAGACGCGGCATCGCGCGTTTTCGCCGGCACGATCAATGGGGGTTCAGCGATCGAGATCGAGGTAACACGGCGCTCAAACGAGAGCGCACTGGCCAAGGTGGTCAAGATGGTCAGCGAAGCGGAGACGCAGAAGTCGCCTACCCAGCGCTTCACTGACCGGTTCGAGCGCATCTTCGTGCCCGCGGTTCTGATCCTCGCCTTCGTGCTGCTCTTCGCCTGGGTGGTGGTGGACGAGCCGTTTCGCGACAGCTTCTACCGTGCGATGGCAGTGCTGGTCGCCGCGAGCCCGTGCGCGCTCGCCATCGCTACCCCAAGCGCTGTGCTATCCGGCGTCGCGCGCGCGGCCCGGGGCGGCGTGCTGATAAAGGGCGGCGCGCCGCTCGAGAACCTCGGTTCGTTGAAGGCGATCGCGTTCGATAAGACCGGCACGCTGACGGAGGGTCGTCCGCGCATCACCGACATACTGCCGGTAGACGGTGCCAGCGAGGACGAGCTGCTCGCGCTCGCGGTCGCGGTGGAAAGCCTGAGCGATCACCCCCTCGCGCAGGCGATCGTCAAGGACGGCCGCGAGCGGCTGGGCGAGCGCGGTCTGCCGACCGCTACCGACCTCAGGAGCCTGACCGGACGTGGCGTTACCGCGACTGTCGAGGGCGAAGCGGTGTGGATCGGCAAGGCCGAGATGTTCGGTGTCGAGGGCATTCCCGCGCTGGACATCAGTGCGACGAGCGCGATCGCCAAGCTGCGCGAGGGTGGGCGCACGACGATGGTGGTGCGAAAGGGCAATCGGGACATCGGAGCTATCGGCCTGATGGACACGCCGCGCGCTGCGGCACGGACTGCGCTCAAGCGCCTGCGCGATATGGGCATCACTCGAATGATCATGATCTCCGGCGATCACCAGAAGGTTGCCGACGCGATTGCGAAGGACGTCGGCCTCGACGAAGCGTGGGGCGACCTTATGCCCGAGGACAAGGTCACGTCGATCCGAAAGCTTGCCGGCGAGGACAAGGTCGCGATGGTTGGCGATGGCGTCAACGACGCGCCAGCGATGGCGAACGCAACGGTCGGGATCGCGATGGGTGCGGCCGGTTCCGACGTCGCCCTGGAAACCGCCGACGTCGCGCTCATGGCCGACGATCTGTCGCACCTTCCCTTTGCCGTCGGCCTCAGCCGCCACACGCGCGGTATCATTCGCCAGAACGTTTTCGTCAGCCTCGGCGTCGTCGCCTTCCTGGTGCCGGCGACCATCCTTGGCCTCGGCATCGGTCCAGCAGTGGCGTTGCACGAGGGATCGACCCTGCTGGTGGTCGTTAACGCGCTGCGTCTGCTAGCCTACCGCGATCCGACGGGGACTGCGGCATGACACGGCTGACCGCGATGGCGATCGCTGTCGCGGTCGTACTACAGATCGCGCCCGGAGCCATCTTGGCGGCTCCGGCAGCAGGCGGCATTCAGGAAAGCCACCGTCGGATCCACCCAGTTGATAGCCGAGTTCATCGAACCGGCACGGGAGTAAGATTAGACGCCGGCGGCGTCCCCGTCAGCATCACGTTCAGGCCCTATATGGGCAGCACGCGCGCGTTCCTCGACGCCGGGACCGCCGAGCATCCCTGCACACGCCTTAGTGATCCCGAGCTGGTGTTGCCATTGGGCGAGGGTCGCACGCTGAGCGTACGCTTCTACAGGCGAGGAACCTGGCTCATCTCCCGCAGGGCCGTGTCCAGGTTGCCGATCGGAAGCTCATTCCGCTTCACCTTGTGCGACCGCAGGCAGTCCATTCCCGTTCCCTGAGCATCCTTTCGAGGG
Source organism: Sphingomonas sp. Ant20 (assembly GCF_000783375.1). NCBI lineage: Bacteria > Pseudomonadati > Pseudomonadota > Alphaproteobacteria > Sphingomonadales > Sphingomonadaceae > Sphingomonas > Sphingomonas sp. Ant20. The sequence continues at coordinate 24,249 of NZ_JRVI01000099.1, read as the reverse complement.
GGAACGCCGTGCGGCACGTATCAGAAGTGGGCGGGGGCTCTAACGGAGAACGACCGATGCATCACCAGATGAGCAGCGCATGATGCAGAGCGCCGATCCGGTGCAGTTCGGCGCGATCGTCGCGGGCGACAGGATCGTGACGGCCAATCGCGAGACGATCGGGGGATGCCGAAAGGCCGCAGCCCGAACGCGCGATACCGTGCGATGCACGATCAAAGTTGGCGCTAGACCTTAACCGGCACCAGATCGCGACCGGTAGTTTCTATCCACTGCAAGTCGATTTTGGCATCGATTGCTGGCTCACTTTGAAAAGGCGCGGGTACAAAGCGCATCAATGCGGGTCGCTGATTTGCCCTGCTGGTTGCGCGCGCCGGCGCCAAGCTGCGACTATCAGATAGATACCCGCCGCAATCATAGGAACCGTGAGCCACTGACCCATGTGAAGCCCTGTTCTGGCTGCGAAGCCGACAAGCTGGGCATCGGGCTCTCGAAAGAATTCGACAGTGAAGCGAGCGAGCCCATAGCCAAGAAGGAACACGCCGACGAGCATGCCAGGGCGGCGCCGGGCGTTGGTAAACCAGAACAGGCACGCGAGCACCGCAAATAGGACCAGTCCTTCCAGCCCGGCCTCGTAGAGCTGGCTCGGATGACGCGCGAGGCCGTCGCGGCTTCCAGGGAACACAATCGCCCAAGGCACATCGGTGGGCTTCCCCCAAAGCTCGCCATTCACGAAATTAGCGAGGCGACCGAAGAACAGGCCGATCGGCACGGTGCAGGCCACATAATCATGGACCCGCAGCCATTCGAGGCCGTGTCGTCGCGCGAACAGGATCAGCGCGAGTGAGACGCCGGCGGCACCCCCGTGGAACGACATGCCGCCATCCCACAGCTTGAGGATTTGCAGGGGGTGGAGGATCATCTCAGGACCGTAGAAGATTACATAGCCAAGGCGGCCACCCAGGATGACGCCAAGCGTCGCATAGAATACGAGATCATCAGCCTGCTGGCGGTTCATCGGGGCCGCGGGTTGGGCCAGCAGCCGCAACAGATACCACCATCCGGCAATAATGCCGGCGATATAGGCCAGCGAGTACCAGCGGATGTCTAGCGGGCCTATGGAGATGGCAATCGGGCTCAATCCCAGGCTGGCAAATGCGATAGGGCTATCCAAGGATTGTATCCTGCCAGCGAGGATGGGTGCTCGAGCGCGCCATGGGATTACTCCGGTGCGATTGAAGCGCCGGCATCCTTGAGCGCCGCGAACCCGCCGGGCACGTGGGCGACATTTTCCACGCCCATCTCCTTGAGTGATTTTGCGGCAAGCGCTGAGCGGGCGCCGGACCCACAATAGAGCACCAACCGCGATCCGGCGGCGAGTTTGACATTATGGGTGGGGCTTTCAGGATCGACCTGGAATTCCAGAAGGCCGCGCGGGACATGTACCGCACCAGCCACCAGCCCCGATTTCGCGACTTCCCCTGGCTCGCGGATGTCAACGAACTGGACCTCGGGGTTGCCGACAAGTTTGGCTGCATCCTCAGGCGCGATAGTTTCGACAAGGGCATTCGCTTCAGAAACCAGCTGTTTCGAGGTGCGTGTTGGCATCGACTTTCTCCTGTAAATGAACCTGTAGCGGATCGATCAACCCTGCTGCGACTTGCCGCCTATCTGGCGCAACAGTTCCGGCAGGTCTGTCGGGCAATCACCGCAAAGCTTGTTAGCCGGAACGGCAACGTCGATCTTCTTTGGGTAGGGAAGATCGAGAGCGTCCATGATCGCGACAAATTCCTGAACGGTCTTGCCCGCAAGGCGCGGGTTTCGTTCGCGCTCCTGCGCCACTGTCGTGATGTGGCGATGATTGTAGTCGTGAGCCGGGAAGATCAGCCCGTCGCCCGGCAGCGTGAAAATCTTCTGCGTGACCGAGTGATAGAGCGTGGCGGCGTCCCCGTTCTGAAAATCGGTCCGCCCACAGCCGTCGATCAGCAGGGCGTCGCCGGTGAAGGCGCGAAGACCATCGGGCTGATCGACCAGGTAGGTATGGTGGGCATCGGTGTGTCCCGGCGTAAACAGCGGCTGAAGCTTGAGGGCGCCGACAGTCAGAGGCTGATCCTCGGCGACCCCCACGTCAGCACAGGGGAGGCCGTCCATGGCGGGGTACGCGATCTTGGAGCCGGTAAGGCTGCGGAGATAGCAGGCCGATGTGACGTGGTCCGCATGCACATGCGTCTCCAACGTATAGGCCAGTTCGAGATCCAGTTCCTGAAGCGCGGCAAGGTCGCGTTCGATCGTTTCGAGGACAGGATCGATCAGGACGGCTTTGCGCGTTTCCGGGCAGCCGAGGAGGTAGGTGTAGGTCGAGGACTCAGGTTCGAACAACTGACGAAAGATCATGATCGGTCTCCAATGGTGCTTAGCTGCCGATCCCGCCCAGGCTGCGGAACAGCATGTAGGCGGCCACGGCCAGCAGGACGAAAGCGAAGATGCGGGTGAGCAGGCCCTTATGATCGGCGAGCCGGAGGGCCGTTTGCATGCCGGCAATGCCGCCAGCGACCCCGCCAGCGATGAAGAAGCCGGCCACGCGCCAATCCACGAGACCTGACAGGGCATAGTTGAAGGCTGTCGCCGAGCCGAACGCTCCCACCGAAAACAGCGACGATCCGACCGCGTTGAGGATGGGCATGCCGCTGCCGAGCATGATGCCGGGCACAATCAGGAACCCGCCGCCGATGCCGAAGAACCCTGACAGCAGGCCGGCGAGAAGGCCGATCACCACGAGCCGGACAGCGATCGGCCGCGTGATCCGCACGTCCGGATCGCCGCCCCCGGATTTGCCGCGCAGCATGGAAACGCCGACCACGATCATCACGCCCGCAAACAGCACCAGGAGATGCTGACCCGCCACCATCTTGCCCAGGGTGGAGCCGATCAGGGCGCCGATGACGCCCGACGCCCCGAAGACGAGAGCGCAGGGCCACTTCACGGTTCCGGCACGGGCGTGCTGGACCAGGTTGACGAAGGCATTGGCGGCCACTGCCAGCGCGCTCGTGCCGATCGCGACGTGCGGGTCCTTCATGCCCACGACATACAGCAGCAATGGCAGGGCCAGGATCGAACCGCCGCCGCCGATCACCCCGAGGGTGAAGCCGACGAGGACGCCGGATATGAGCGTGAGGATGTCGACCGGCGTCATGGGTTAGCCCCGGCCCTGGACGCGCGATAGCGTTCCTGAACGGCGAAGACGCCCATGCCCACCAGCATCGCCATGACGAACACCAGTGCCGCCGGCGCCCCGAGGCTCAGGGCGACCAGGGCCGGACCAGGGCAGTAGCCGACTAGGCCCCATCCAACGCCGAACAAAGCCGCGCCTGAGAGAAGCTTCATGTCCAGGGACCGGGTCGATGGCCCATTGAACGTGGTTGCGAAAAGCGGAGCATTGCGCCTTCGGCCGAGTGCGAAGCCCAAGGCTGAAACGGTGACGGCCGAGGCCAGCACCAGGGCCAGGCTAGGGTCCCATGATGGCGCGGCGACATCGAGAAACGCCAGCACCTTGCCTGGGCTGATCATGGCCGAGACGATCAGACCGAAGCCGAAGATGAGCCCCGAGGCCAGCGCGACGAGCAGCTTCCTCATTGTCTCAGAACTCCACGACGTGTCGGGCGACGTACACGGTCGCAGCCGCTGTGATGAGGAAGACGCCGGTCGCGGCAAGCGAGCGGGGCGAAAGCCTCGCTATCCCGCAGACACCATGCCCGCTGGTGCAACCACTCCCGAGCCGAGTTCCGAATCCCACCAGAAGGCCGGCTGCGATCACGACGACGACTGGGGCCGGCGACGTGAGGTCCGGCAGCACGCCGCCCGCCGCCCGGTAGAGAAAGGGCGCGGCGAGCAGGCCGACCAGGAACGTTGCGCGCCAGGCCACCTCGCCGCGGACGGGCGCAAGCACGCCGCCGACGATGCCGCTGATACCGGCGATGCGCCCGTTGGCGATCCACAGGAGGGAAGCCGAGAGGCCGATGAGCGCGCCGCCCACGATGGTCGAAAATGGGGTGAAACCCTCCATCGTCAGGATTCTCCTTGTTCAGGATCGGCGCCAGCACAAAAGAGTGCGTAGAGTTCCGTCAGGATCGGCAGCACGCGTTCGGACGTGATGCGGTAGAAGATCGTCGTTTTCTCCCGCCGCGTGCCGACCAGGCCCTCGTCGCGCAGAGTGGCAAGGTGGCGGGACAAATTGGATTGTGTCAGCCCGAGGCGCTCGCCCAGTTCGGTTACCGACAACTCCCCGCCGAGCAGGCTGCACAGGATCATCAGGCGGTGCCGGCTCGCCAGCGAACGGAGGAACGCTTCTGCTTCGCCGGCCTTTTCCTCCAGAAGTTCTGGGGACATTTTAACGAGAGAAGGTGGCACGATTGCTCCAAACATCTTATATGTAACATATATGATGGATGCGCGTTCGATCAAGCCAGCTTAGGAGGTTTCCGTGCGCTACTATTTCGCCGGACTATCGCGGCATCCTTTGAGAAAGCGGTCCTGTGCGCCATTGAAGCGCTAGAGCGTAAGCAACCAATGCTGGTCGACAAGGCTACGCGCTCATCCCCGACTGAGTCTTCGACGCGCGTCACAACCGGTCGAGACTGTTGAAAAAGGATCGCGTGGGATCAGCGTGGTGGATGACAGGTGACGCCGGGCACCGGAGGATGCGCCGCGTATCAGGCCGGCGCGGCCTGCCGGGCCAGCAGCTGGAGGTTGTATGCCGCGGCAGCCATGGAGAACTCCTCAGCTGCTCCGGCGAGGCCTCTCAGCTTGAGCGTTCGTAGCCCCAAGTTGCGTTTCAGGTGGCCGAACACGCGCTCGATCCGCTTTCTTCGACGCCGCGCGTGCACATAGCGTCGGTGCCGGCAAGGGCGCGCGCGGCATCGCGGGCATCCTCGCTGACGAGGCGGGTGATGCTGCGTTTCCGGCTGACGGTGCATCGGGGCTTCAGTTCGCAGCCAGCACAATCGGCAACATGGCTTCGGTATACGCGAACTTGGTTGGCGCGTTTGGTGCCGCAATAGCCGAGCGGCTTATCGGCCGGGCAGCGATAGGTATCGGCCTCGCGGTCATAGCGAAAAGCATCACGGGTGAAGAAGGCGTCGCGTTGGCGGCTGCGGTCGATGACCGGGATGTACGGGGTGATTTTCCGGTCGATTAGCCAGCCGAGCAACGGGCCGCTGCCATATGCTTTGTCAGCCGCGAGGCTCTCGGGTTCGATGCCCAGCCTGGTGCCGGCGCGTGACACCAGCGTCCGGGTCGCCGCCACCTCGGCTGCGAAGCGGGCGGGCGTCGCCTCCACGTCGAGGATGCAGTCGGTGTCGAGGTCGAGCAGGGGGTTAATGGCGTATGCGTAGCGCGCCGGTCCGTGCTTGCAGGTCAGCGCCGCCTGCGGGTCGGTCGGCGAGATGCTGGTCGGATCGACGGGCGCTGGTTCGTCGGGGTCCGGCGGCAACGCGGCATCGAGCGCCGCCAGATATTCGGCGACGGGTCGCGATATGCTTTCCCCGGCACGAAGCTCGTCTGCGGCGACGGCCCCCTTCAGCTTCTTCTCGCGGCTGGCGTCGGCCATGATCGTGCTGCCGTCCACCGCCAAGTCGCGCCCCGTTACCAGCCCGGCCGCGGCGCACCGCGCGACTACCTGCTCGAATAGCAGACGATGTAAGTCGCAGGCGCGGAAGCGGCCGTGCCGGTTCTTGGAGAAGGTGGAATGGTCGGGCACTCGGTCGCCCAGATCGAGCCGGCAGAACCAGCGATAAGCGAGGTTGAGATGCACTTCCTCGCACAGGCGCCGTTCCGAGCGGATGCCGAACAGGTAGCCGACAAGCAGCATCCTGAGCATCAGCTCCGGATCGATCGAGGGTCGACCGCTCGCGCTGTAGCTCGCTGCCAGCGCCTCACGCACGAAGCCGAGGTCCAGCACGCCGTCGATGCGCCGGAGAAGGTGGTCGGCAGGCACATGATCGTCGAGCCGGAAACCGTAGAACAGCGCGCCTTGCGCCACCTGCCGACCCATCATGTCCATACTCCCGCCGCCTGGCAGGAGTGAATCACGCCTTCCTCGTCGTCGCAAGCACGCGTTTTTCAACAGTCTCGGTCGGATGTGACACCGGGTAGCGGCCTTTGCTCCTCGTTCCCGAAGCGTCGTTGGTGCCTAGGGGGGGCGCACAGGATTCACATGCCACTTTATGTATGATAATGTCCTTTATCACACACTTGGACGAGGAGCGGAGCGCGCGCAGTGCATAAGAATATCGACGGGCCTTTGGCGATTGGAGCCGGTGCGATGAGAACGGCCCGCCTGCTGCTGGCCCTGCCGCTGCTCCACGCCTGCGCGCCCACGGTGGACCAGGCCGCGATCGGCCAGCGTTCATTGCCCCGGCTCTTGACCGCCTCGCCTGCCAGCAAGGTCGGGGGTGAAGCGCGCTACGAGGGCGAGCTGCAAATCCGGGGTAACTGCATCGTTGTCGTTTCGGACGGTCGGGCGGCGCTGCCGATCTTCGATTCCACCGTCAGCCTGGCCGAGACAGGCGGCGGCATCGTTGAGAACGGGACCGGCCAATCCATTGCGATCGGGGAGCGGTTACGCGCGTCGGCCGCCCATCTGCGTCAGGACGGCGAAGGGTGGAGCCTGCCCGACATCGAGCAAGCGACCGGCGCGAATGTGCCGGAGGGTTGCGGCGACAGCATCGTCAGGCTGCGCGGTATCGGCAAGATCGCCGCCGCCCATGTCACCGCCGCGAGCGGGGCCGAGCATGACCGGGACGGCCACCCCGACGCCGCCGCAACGCCGGCTCGCCATCCGGGCCGTCACCTTCGCCGAAGCCGGCGAGGCGATCGGCCGCTTGCTGCCCATCGCCCTGCCCCGCCACGCGCGCGGCCGAGACGGGCGCATCGGGGAAGGTCGCGGATTTTCTGCTGGCATGGTGGAACGGCGACGAGTGCGGCCATTTCCCGATCCTGCATCTTTGCAACCTCGATGCCGTGATCGCCGAGGATATGCTGACGATCATGGCCTGGCTGGCGCAGGAACCCACGCCTACGCCGATGCCTGGGGCTACTGCGACGCGATGCACGATCTTTGGGTGCGCTATCGCGGCGATCCTGGCGAGGCCGTTTAAACGATCCGGAGATCCACCGCCGAGAGGACGCCCTATGGACGACGATGACGAGGCTTTCGCCGACAACTACGCCGAGCGCGACCAGGCCAAGGCGCTGCGCGAGCAGGCCCGCGCGGGCGGCTTGCGCTTCGAGGCGTATCTTACCGGCGACATGGCCGACTGGCTGTTGGAGCGGGTCGAGCGCGGCATGTTCGTTGATCCTTCCGAGGCCGTGTTCGCGATCGTCAGGGACTTCATGGACATGGAGCCACACCGCGATTTGCGCGACGAGCTGCTACGCCGGACATTGGCGGCGGCGCTGGACGACCCGAGGCCGGCGATTCCGTTTGCCCAAGTATATGCGGAAATGAAGCAGTTGATTGCCGAGCCGCGCCCCGACGCGGCACGCTGGGAGAAGATCGCGCGATGAACCAGCTCGCCCCTCTGCCCTCGCCGTCATCAACGCCGGCGCTGGCGCTGCCGGCGTTGATCGCGGCGGCCGACGACGCCACGCGGCGGCGCTTCCTTGAGTTCTTCGCCGTCACCATCCGCAACCCGCATACGCGGCGCGCCTATGCGCGCGCGGCGGGCGACTTCCTGGCCTGGTGTGAGGCGCGCGTCGTCGTCTCGCTCGCCCAGGTGCAACCGCTCCACGTCGCGGCCTGGATCGAGGCGCAGACCGGCGAGCTGGCCGCGCCGAGCGTCAAGCAGCAGCTCGCCGGCGTGCGTCACCTGTTCGACTGGCTGGTGACGGGGCATGTCGTGCCGGTGAACCCCGCCGCATCGGTGCGCGGGCCGGCGTACAGCCAGCGGCGCGGCAAGACGCCGGTGCTGGACGCCCAGGAGGCGCGCGCGCTGCTCGACAGCATCGACACGTCCACCGACGCGGGCTTGCGCGACCGCGCGCTTATCGGCCTCATGGTCTATAGCTTCGCGCGGATCGGCGCGGCGCTGGCGATGAAGGTCGAGGACGTGTTCATGCAGAATCGCCGCCTATGGGTGCGGCTGCACGAGAAAGGCGGCAAGCGCCACGAAATGCCCTGTCATCACAATCTTGAGCATTATCTGGCCGAATATCTCGACGGGTGCGGCTTGCGCGAGGATCGCAAGGGACCGCTGTTCCGCACGATCGCGCGCGGGACCAAGCGGCTAAGCGCCACCCCCTTGCCCCAGGCCAATGCGTTCGCGATGGTGCGCCGGCGCGCGGCGGCGGCCGGGATCGGCACGGCGATCGGCAACCACTCTTTCCGCGCGACCGGGATCACCACCTATTTGAAGAACGGTGGCACCTTGGAGACAGCCGCGACGATGGCGAACCACAGTTCGACGCGCACCACCCAACTCTACGACCGCCGACCTGACGACGTGACGCTGGACGAGGTGGAGCGTGTGCTGATTTGATGACAGGAGCGACAATGGGATGGTTCTTCCGCGCGGGTCCTAGAGCCGCTGCGAACGCGATCTTTGTAGCGATGCTAGGGCTGGCGGGGTGTAATCCGATAAACGCGCCGGCCGTGAAAGGCGGGCCATCTCTGCAAGCGACCGCGTCAGAACAATCGGCCCCCGCCCCCACCCGCGCCCGGCCCTACTTACAATAGGAGCGTTGCCATCGCCATTCCCGGCGCTCCCGACACAACCGGTCTTAATGAGGCGCAGATGGACGCGATGTTCGACGCGGCGGTCGAACGAGCGCGGCCAGGCGAAAGCAAGCGCGCAATCTGCGTCGGGATGCAGGGGCTTGCCGATGGCGCTGTGAAGGACGCACCTGAAAGGACGATCCGGCGATTGGCCGAGCGGCTGCGCCTGCCTGCCGTCCCTGCTTCTCAATGCAGGGCCGACATCTATCCCTACGTCACCGCAACCAAGGCCGCCGCGATCCTCTATACCGTGAAGGTCGAATCTCGGGATCGGCGCGGCGTACTGACTTTTTGGGCGACGGCCGTGTTTGGCAATCTCGGGGCCTACGGAATGCAGTTCCGCCTTGTCCGCGAGGGCGGCCGCTGGACGCCCGAACCCACCGGCATGTCGGTTGTTTCATGAGGCGATCATGAGCCAGCTATCGCGATGAGACGCACCGTAGCAGTTGCTTTAGCGGTCGCCCTCTTGGGGGCGGGCGGCCTAATCGGCCGCCTCGCTGGACATTCGGCAGCATACGGCGAGCCAGTAAGTAGCGAGGCTAATCCACGTCACGCGGTCATTCAGATGAGCTTCGACCAAACCCGCTGGTGGATGCGAAACTCCGCCCCGCCTGTATGGCCGATCGTGTTCTCCATGAAGCTTGATCGCCTGGAGAACATGCCGGGGAGCTGCACCACCAACCGCCGGCATTCCGATGTAGCGCCCAATGATATTGATTGGGTGGCGACAATATCGGCCCGATCCTTCTTCGGCGTGCCCGTGCGCCGTTACCGGGTAACATGCGGCGGAACGGCGATCTTATGACTGAGCTAATCGCTATTGCGGTCGGTCATGCACCGGTGTTGCCGTAAACCAAAACCCAACCCTACTTTTCTTGCCGCTCTGCTAGGGAGCGTCCTTTTTCATGGATCGATCCGAGCGCGCGCTGAATCGGAGCGATTGCTTCGCGCAATTCGTCGAGCGCGATCGGTTCGGGATAGAGTGAAATTGGACGCACCATGCCGTCTTCGGCAATGCGCGAAGATGGCATCCAGGGCACAGAAATGAACCAGCGCCCTTCGCGCGCCGCGCGCTCGCCACCCTGGGTATAGGACGCATGGCGATAAAGCGAGTCATTGAGATGCAGCACCCAGCGCGTTCCCGGCTCCAGTGATGTCGGCAGACCGGGCAGCAGCACCGGTTCGTCCATATTCTGCCCATATCGAACGACACCCGCGTGGTCGGCGCGTTCGCCAGAAGCCAGGCGCTGACGAAGCTCCTCGCCCGCTTCGGCATCGCCTTTCAGCACCTCGATCACTCGCCAACGCACCGTCGAAGCGAACCCGTCCGGTCCAGGATCGGCCACGTCGATGCCGATCGGTTCGGCCACCACGATATCGGTTGCGGTCAGCGCGCGTTTCTCGACGGTCTGGCGCCCGTTCATGTCCTCCAGCGCCTCGATGGGATCGAACCCGGCGCGGCGCAGCATCTCGATCTCGCGTAGCGTGTAGCCGCTTGCAATCAGCCAATGCGTCTGTTGCAGTGATCCCGCCTTCGATGGTTTGCGCGCGACAACCACGCTTTTCTCGTGGTTCGTCGGAGACGGTTCGGACCGCATGATCGGCGTCTTTTCGACCAGCGCGCGGATTGCGGCGAAATCGGGGTGCGCCTCCAGCGGATACCAGATCGCCTCGGGATCGCGGCGGAGGGGAATGTCCTCGCGGTAGATGGCATTCTGGTTGTCGATTGCGACGCGCACCAGGGGAGGGAAGCTGATCGCGCCTGCCACCGCCGCCTGCGAAAGCGCGGCGAGATCCGACGGGCGCAACTCGACATATCCGCCGGTCGGCTCGATGCGGATCTGCGCTTCGATTCCGGCGACCGCGATCTGCGCGGCGATATCAGCACGCGCCGCCTCCAGCGCGTTGCTGCCTTGCGGCACGACCTGCGCGGTGACGAATGGCAACAGCGCCGCGGGCACCAGCGCACCTTTCGCCAGCGCGTCGGTGTGGTACATATGCGCTGTGCCCTGCTCCTCGTTAATCCAGATGCTGGCGATAACGTCGCCATGGTCGGCAAGCGCCCGCGTCCGCCACATCCTCAGGTCGGACAACCGCGCCATGTCAGCCGCATAGTCGGCTTCGGCAGCGGCGCGGCTGCCGAGTTCCCGTTCGCGACTAGCGAGGGCGGCGTCGCGGCGCTGCTTGTCCCAGACCTCGCGTGGGACGATCCCGCGCACCACGCGGTAGGGCCCCGGGCAAGCCTGCGTCCCGACTAGCCTGTCGGGCGTGCGTTCCTCGCCCGGTTGGAGGCCCATCAGCACGACGTCCGTATCGGCAAAAACTCTCGCGCCCGAAAAGCGGTTCAGTACCGCGACGCGGTTCGGGTCCGTCAGGTCGAGCGCGTCGCCTTGCTGCCACAACGCGATCTTGGGTTCCTCGTTCTCGGGGACAAGCCACAGACAGCCCTCACGCAATTCCAGACGCGCCGGGACATCGGGTACGCCGACCAGCGTACGCGGCATGCCATCGGTGCGCATCGCGAACTGCGGAAAGCTTTTGACGCGCGTGTCGCCGGGCGGCACGGGCGGAGCGCTGACGGGGAATGGGTCGGGTTCCTTGAAGACAACGAAATCGGGCAGGTCGATCTCGCCACGTGCAGCGGCCTTGTGAATCGTATCGGCGCTTTGTCCGAGACTGACCTCGATTTTACCCGTGCTCTCATTTCCGCCGATGCCGAACCAATTGATGCCTAGCGCGCTGAGATCGCGCACGAGCCGCTCTTGTGCACTGCGCAGTTCCGTCAGGGTCGGTCCGGGCCGGTCGAGCGGGATATAAAGTGGATCATTGGTATATTTCGCCAGTGTCTCCGCCGCATCGCGAGTGAACGCGACCACCACGCCATATTTCGGCTGATGCTGGATCCACAGGCCCGCGAATGTATCTGCCTCATTCGCGTGGAGGGTTTGTGCTAGGGTGCCGATATCGGCATCGGGGGCTGGCGGCGCAGGGCGTGGCCCCGGCTCGCTGCGCGGTCCAATCGCGCCACGGTTCTGGATTTCCATCTGCCGCTCAGCCTCTTTCACGCTGACGCAATAGGCGCGGGCGTAGAGCGCGTTTTCAGAGAACTCGCCTTTGTAGTTCTCGATCGCCTCGATCTCTTCGGGCGTCAGGTTCGGGCAGGTTTCGGACAAAGGCTTCTGCTCCTGCGCAATCACAGGAACCGCCTTGGCAATAGCGAGAACGCTGATAGCAAGGGCGAGATTTCTCATTCGGCTTTCTCCAGCGGAGTGTCGGATCGGCGATGCAGCCGAAGAAGATGAGCGCGCTGCTGGCACGGTCGCGGATGGCGAGAAGGAAAGACCGGTCAACGATCATAGTTGGGGCATTGGGGATGATCCGGCATCCAGTGACCGCTGTCTTCACAGCCGGGGCCGCAGCGGAATCCGACCCGTTCGGCGTTGCTGATCGCGGGCGGTTCGCCTTTGCGCCAGAACCCGAGCATTTTGCCTCGGTCATCCAGATGGGTGTCCGTGATGATCGCGCGTGCGGCCTGGATGAACTGCCCATGCCCAAACACATAGACCAGCGACCCGGCAGGCATGGCTGCGAGGCGGGCCAGCGCCGCCTCGCAGCGCCGTAGCAAGGTGCCGAAGCTCTCCGCCCCCTCGCCGTCGCAATAAGCTGGGTCCGCCTCACGCCAATAGCGTTCGAGGTGCGGCATCCTCTCGGCGCTGCGCGTGCCGTTCCAGCGCGCCGGTTGCAGATAGGTGAACTCCTCGATCGGCCACACTTCCACCGGCGCGTCGGGAAAGCGGGCGATCGTCGGCGCGGCTGTCTGCTGGGTACGGGTATAAGGCGACGTGACGATGAGCGCCGGCGCTTCGGTCCAGCTCGCCGCGACCGCGCGCGCTTGTTCCTGACCGCGCTTCGTCAGCTCGATTGTCGCCAGATCGTGGCACGGCATGCCGGCATTGCCGGTGCTTTCGCCGTGGCGGATGAATATCGCTCTCATGGTCCCGTCGCTCCCCTCAATTCAGTTGCAGGGCAGCGTCGTGATCCTGCCCGGGGCCAATGATCCGATGGACGAAGATGCGATCCGGCTCGACGGAATAGAGAATCCCATATCCCTTGTGGGACCGACGCCTGATCCCATGCTGTTCGTAGCGCGGGACGAGCGGGAAGGCGCGGGGCATGTCGCCTATGCGTTTCGCGGTGTCGCGCAGCTCGCCAACGAACGAGATCGCGCGGGCGGGATTGTCCTTCTCAATATAATTGCGGATGCCTTCGAGGTCGCGCCTAGCCCGTGTGGACAGCGTGACCTTCATTGCCGCGCTTCACCGCTCGTTGCCTGAATGTCGGCAATGATCGCATCGCAAACTTCATCGAGGTCATGACCGCCACCAGCCTTCATCTCCTGAAGGCTTTCGTCGATCGAGGCATCGAGTTCCTTCAGCCAGCGTTCTTCATCGACGATTGCGCTTTGATCGCGGCGGATCAGGTCACGCACATAATCGCTGACACTGGCATATTGGCCGCTGTCGATACGGTTCTGCACATAGTCCCGCATCGGGTCAGGCAGGGAAACATTCATGGTAGCCATCGGCTGATACCTCCAATCAGCTATATATGGCAAAAATTGCCATGATGTTCAACCGGACCCATCCTTCCCGCTCACATATCGTGTTGGACTTCAAATGTGTGGCATCTGTATATCATAGAGCTATCAATCTGCGTTCATTATGATAGTTTAAAGGAAGCTCGGGCGCGACCCTTCGGGCACGGCTCTATCTCCGCGTGACCGCTCCGACCAAGCCCGCAAGCGGTCTTGGCGCATAAGCGTGACGATCCTCGCGTAAGGCAGGGGCGTTGCCCCTGCCTGTCGTGCCGGCGTGCGCCGGCGAGGATCTTTCATTTGAGGGGAGAGAGCGTTCCGCCCCCCTCTCCCCAGCAACGGGAATAGACGGGCCGTGGCTCACTCTGCTGCGCCTCGCTGCGCCCGCTCCACCCCGCCGATTCCCGCTGCCCCCCTCTCCTGCCGGCGTTCTTGGGCGTCCGTGTCCGGCCGATGGCCTGGCCATCGCCGGTCAGGCGATTTGAAGGGAGTAGAAGGCATGGAACAGGACAACCGGGAAAGCTGGCTCAATCGGATGGCGGCGGGCATGGCCCCGCTGTTCGAGGCGTTGGACGCCCCTCTGCCCGCACGCGTGCGGGTCGCGATCGGCTTCACCAGCAGGGGTGCCAAGGGCAAGGCGATCGGCGAGTGCTGGGATAACCGGCTTAGCGCGGACGGGCATTTTGAAATCTTCATCCGCCCCGACCTCGCCCACGACCCCGACGCCATGCCGGCGCAGATCGCGGGCATCCTCGCCCACGAGCTGGCCCATGCCGCCGTTGGCATCCCAGCGGGCCACGGGAAGGCGTTTAAATGGGTCGCGCTTGGACTTGGCCTGATCGGGCCGATGCGCGCCACGACTCCCGGCGAGGCGTTCCTTGCGGCGGTGGCACCAATCCTCGACGCGGCAGGCCCCCTCCCCCATGCTCGGCTCGACACCGCCGGCGAGACAACCGCGCCCAAAAAATAGACGACCCGGCTGCTCAAATGCGAGTGTGAGACATGCGGCTATACGGTGAGGACCGCGCGCAAATGGCTGGAACTGGCCGGAGCGCCGGTCTGTCCGATCGAGGGGCACGGCCCCATGCAGCACGACCCGCTCAACGAGGACGATCCCGAGCCAAAGGAGTGAGCATTATCTGTATATCACAGCGATGGACAGATCATGCCAAAGCGCATAACGATAGCTCGCACAGTGAGGGCGCTATGATACTGGCAGTCGGAAACACCAAAGGCGGCGTCGGCAAGACCACGCTCGCCGTCAACCTAGCGGTTGCGCTGGCGCTCGCCGGCCGCGACCTCTTGCTGGTGGACGGGGACGAACAGGGCACCGCCCTCACCTTCACCCAGCTTCGCACCGAGCGGCTTGGCGAGGCCGGCTATACTGCCGTGGCGCTCACCGGCGCTGCGCTGCGCAGCCAGGTCCGTCAGCTCGCTGGCAAGTATGACGACATCATTATCGACGTGGGCGGACGCGACACCGGCTCGCTGCGCGCCGCGCTAACCGTCGCCGACACGCTGCTGGTCCCGGTGCAACCGCGCAGCTTCGATGTGTGGGCGCTCGATCAGGTCGCGGCGCTGGTCGCCGAGGCGCGCGAGATCAACGAGGGTCTGCGCGCCGTCGCCGTGCTCAACGGGGCGGACGCGCAAGGAGCGGACAATGAAGCGGCCTTGGAGATGATCGGTGACATCGAGGGGATCGAGGTGCTGCCCACGTCGATCGTGCGGCGCAAGGCGTTCCCGAACGCGGCGGCCGAGGGCAGGGCGATCCTTGAGCAGAGCCCGCGCGACCCCAAGGCGATCGACGAGCTGACAGCGCTGATCGGTGCCGTCTGTATATCAAGATAATATCGGAGTGCACGTCGATGGCTATCGCCCGTAAACCGAACAGCAAGCCGAAAGCTCCGGCCGATGACACGGCGGCCGACGCCTTTATCGCCGGCGCAGCGAAACCGGCGGCCGCGCCGATCGCGGCGGCCGAGGAAGCAGGGGAGGGGAGCGAGCCACGCAAGTCGCCGGTGATGCTGCGCTTTGATCGGGCGTTGCTCGCGAAGGTCGATGCGGCGGCCAAGCGGCGTGGGATCAGCCGCAGCGCTTGGATTCAGTTCACCGTTAGCCGCGCGCTCGACGCCGGCGAAGGGTGAGGCCGATCGAGATCGCTCCATTTTGGAGCTATCTGCCCAGCTCTTCCAGTTCGCCAAGCAGCGGGCCGAAATAGCTTTCACGCGCGGCGAACCCACCCAACGCCCACCATGCGGCGCGGCGTGCCGCCGAACCAGGAGGGTGGCGCTTGTTGAAGCGCTTCGCATCGCGCGCGAGCCCTGCGCGCAGCTCGCCATCGTCTTGCCAGTTTCGGCCTTGCCAGAGGTGCATCCGGGCATCGAGGCTTTCCCAGAGCGTCTCTTCATCCTGGCACGAGGTGGAGGCGAGCAGGTCATGGAGCCAAGGGAAGCGTTCCCGCGTCAGCAGGCGATGGACGCGGATTTCCCCATCATGCACCCACCATTGGGTCTCAATGTCGCAAGGGGGAGGCTCGACAGTCACGGTCCGCAGCGCGAACGGTGAGTTTTGGGGTAGGGGCTCACCGTTGGGCGGCGGGCAGGCTGAAATCCACCAGCACCGGCATTTCGGGAATGCCGCCTCGCAGCTTGGCCCGGCGCACGATGCTATGCTGGTCGATCAGGTTTTGCGCGTCGCGGCGTCCGCTCGACGTTTTGGGCAGCCACATCATCGCCACGCGCTCGACCTTGCGGCCCTTCTTGATCGGCGTGAACTCGACATAGAACGGGCAGAGCTTGTTGATTTCGTCCTGCGCCACCTTGAGGCAGTATTTGTTGAAGTCGGCGAAGCGGTCGAGCTTGCCATCGGGCACGTTGAGCAGGCCGCGCAGCTCGGCGACGGTGAACTCTTCAGATTGCTTGTATTCGAGACCAATGCGGCGCTCGATCATTTCATAGAGGCAGAGCGCGTATTTCGACTCGAAACAATACATCACCTGCGTCTTAAGCCGCGCATAGACCTCGCTGTTGCGCAGTATCTCGATCAGCTCCTCGGGAATGCGGTAATGAAGAAAACCGTCCTTTTCGAGGCTTTCGTCGCTCGGGCCGAGGAGCTGGACGCGGCGCTTGAAGCTCTTGCCACCCTTGCGGATGGTGACGATCGCGATCGTGCCCATCAGGCGCAACAGCGAGCTTTCGATCCGCTCATTGCCCTGGTGCGTGCCTTTTAGTGCTGATTTGGCGATGCGATGGATCACCGGCTCTCCAATCCGGTCCCAGGCATTGGCGATCAACAGATTATAGATGCGGCGATCGGCGAGGGTGAGGGGAGACAGCTCGACAATATCGACCAGCTCGCCTGGCTTCACGATTTCCCCGTAATTGGCAGGATCGAACGGGTTGCCGCGACCGCGCTGCATCAACGTTCGAGCAGTTTCGGCCAAGGCAGCTTGCGTCATGCGATCACTTCCAACGGTGAGGAGACTCTTTCCACCCGCTCACCCTAATGACGAGCGGTGAGTTATGCAAATCTTCCGGCTCGCCGTTCAGAGAGAGGGATACCCCAAAACTCACCGTCGCGATCGGGCATACCCCAAAGCTCACCCGACTCTGCCCCAACACTCACCTTAACCGACCCCAAAGCTCACTTTCGGCTACCCCAAAACTCACGCGACTCGACCCCAACACTCACTTTTCGAGGCCATTTTCCTTGGTTTTGTGCGGGTTTGCGCACCCCTGAATCTTGAATCTAAGAAGAATATTTGAATCTGAAGGGGAACGGTGAGTTTTGGGGTAGCCGACCTGTGGATAACTCGCTCCTGCTGCACCGATAGGACAGAGAAGAAAGCACCGCCTCTTGGGGCTTCGCCCCGCCGGCTCGCGGCCTTCGGCCGCCCCGGATCGCTAAAGCGATCCTCCCACCCGGCATCCCCATAATGAGCCGGCTTCGCCGGCACGTTTCCTATGGCTTGGCACCAGCTCCACCGTTCTGCCCCAACAGCCAGCACATCACCAAGACCAACCGTCCAAATGGCTTTCCAGAAAAGCCAAGCGGATAGGGTAGTGATCCAATCGAGAGGGCAGGACAGGTGGAAACGTTGCTACTGACGCGATTTCCGGCCCGCTCAGCCTCTTTTTAGGCGTCGGGTGAGAGAGGCATGGGGATGGAGCGTTCACGGCGCTCTACGGGCTTCCCTGGCCGCCGTTTTCAAAGCCTAGATCTTCGTGGTTTCACCTACCTGCTCAACCGGCGGGCGTCAGCATCGATCGCCAACGGTGAGGACCTACCCCAAAACTCACCTTTAGCGCGCCAAAGACCGATTTTCCGCGTTTTTCGTCGTGTGGATACGCGCAGCGCGATACGGCGGAACGCAACCATGTAGATATACAGGTGATATTATAACGCTTGCGGCCACGCCGGCTGCGATCGTTTAAACGCTCAGCACCGCGTCGAACCGCCCGGCGAACTCGCGATCGGCATAGTAGGCGAGCTTGGTGGCGACGATCGGCCGCTGGCCGGCGAGGAACAGCAGCTCCAATTCGCCGGGTATCGCGCGGACCTCATCGGGAGTGAGCAGGGCGCGGCCGACATGCTGGGTGCCGAACGAGACGCCGGTTTCCTCCGCGTCGAGCGCGCGGCTCATGGTTTCGAACACGACCGTCTCCTGGCCGAGCAGATCGGAGACGAGCTTGGCGCTGTCGTGATCGTTGACCCCGAACACCTGGAGCACGCCGGCGTTGGACAGGAAGGTGCCTGCGCGGCGCTCATAGGTGGCGCGAAGCTGATGCACGTCCTGCAGGATCGGCCAGAGCTGGACGCCATAGCCGGCCATCAGGCCCATAGCCCGCTCGACCGGATCGAGGCGGCCGAGCGCGGCGAACTCATCGAGCAGGAACAACACGGGGCGGGGAGGGGCCGTGCCGGCGCGCGCCAGATCGGTCAGCCCTTGCGCGACCATCAGGCGCAGCCAGCGGGCATAGGTGGCGAGCCGGTCCGGCGGCAGGACCAGGAACACACTCGCTGGCGTTGCTTTCAGATCGGCGAAGGCGAAATCGGAGCGGCCCAGCACCGCCGTCATGCGCGGGCTGTCGAGAAAATGGGTGTGGCGCTGCGCGGCCGAGAGCACGCCGGCGGCCTCGCGATCGGACTTGCCGAGATGGCGGTTGGCGGCGCGTGCGACCAGGCCGCCTTGTGCCTGCATATCCGCGAGCAGGGTGGCGAAAGCTTGCGGGGCGAGCGTCAGATGATCGCGCAAGCTTGCGAGGGTGCGGGTCGCGGGCGGCTCGCTGGCGACGATATGCAGGATCAGGCCGGCGATCAGCGCCTTGGCTTCCTCGTTCCAATGCGCTTCGCTGGCTTCGCCGGGAGCGTCATAGACCAGCGCGTCGGCGAGCGTCATGGCGTCGTCGGCGAGATCGAGGCCGGCAGGGTCGATGCGATCGAGCGGATTGAACGCCCCGCTAGGCTGGCCCGTTACCCCGAACGGATCGAGGACATGGACCGGCCCGAACCTTGCCCGTTGGCGTGCGGTGACGCGGGCGTTCTCGCCCTTGGGGTCGATGCAGACCACAGAGCCGGGATAGTCGATCAGGTTGGGGATGATGGTGCCGATGCCCTTGCCGGTGCGCGTCGGCGCGATCGTCAGCAGATGGGCGGGGCCGGCATAGCGCAGCAGCTTGCCCGATTTTCGATCCCGCCCGATCAGCAGGCCCTCGCTTTGGGCGAGCGGGCGCGCCTCGCGATCGGTGGCGAAGCGGGCCGAGCCGTGGGTGGCGTCGCCGTCAGGGCCGCCATAGCGCAGGATCAGGGGTTGGAAGAGGGCGCGCAGCGTCACGAGGATGATGACCAGGAAGGTGAGCATCATCACGGTCTGATAGATATGGGAATCGCGAGCCAGGCCGAGCAGCGAGTGCAGCACGAATTGCATCCCGCCAGCGAGCACGATGCCGACGATCAGGAACAGGATGGCGACGCCGAACAGGTGGCGGATCAGCTTGACGGGGCTGAGCGTCAGCGCCGTGATCGCCCATATCGGATTCTGGCGCGCGATCCGGGTGAGGTTGCGGATCGCGCGGCCGAGCTGGCGAAACCACTCCATCGTCAGCTCACTTCACCGCCAGTGCGAAATCGACGCGCACCGAGACGATGCCGGCATTGGTGCCGGCCATGACGGGGGGCGCTTGTTCTGCCTGCACCGCGACGACTGGCGGCGGTGCGACCATGCGGGCGTCCATCTCCGCGATCGGCGGCATGTAGCCACCTTGGCCGCCATCATGAATCGAGAGCACGCGCGTGATCCGCAGGCCCGCCGCATCGGCATAGGCTTGTGCCTTGGCGTGCGCTGCCTTGTAAGCCAGGCTGTAGGCGCCGAGGTTCGCCTTTTCGGGATCGGCGACCGAGAGGTTGGGGCCGGAGACGATATTGGCGCCGGCGGCGGTGACGGCCGCGATGGCATCCCCGACGCGGGCCGTATCGCGGACCCGCACCGACACGCTGTTGCTCGCTTCGAACTTGCCCTTGTTGGTGCCGTAGTCGATGCGGCTGACCGACAGATTGCGGGTCTGGATATCGCGTGCCGGAATGTTGAGCCGGCCAAGCGCGGCCGTAATCCGGTTCATGGTTTCGGCGTTGCGGGCGCTGGCGGCCTGCGCATCGGCCGCGATGCTCGACAGGCCGGCGGTGAACAGCGCCTGGTCGGGCGCGGCTTCGGCGCGGCCGGTGCCGGTGACGGTCAGCAGGGTTTCGTCGGAATCGAGCCCGCGCGGGTCGGGAGCGGCGGGGGTGCAGCCGGTCAGGACAGCCAGGCCGAGCGCGGCCGTGAACAGTGCCGCGCCTCTCACTTGCCCGCTCCGATCGGCGTGATCGCCAGCGCCGGATCGGCGTCGGGATGACCGAGCAGCTTGAGAAGGATTTGCGTGGCGAGGGGAGGGGGTACGGCCTCGTCGCGCAGCATATCGAACAGCGCGTCCTCATCGGGCTCCAGCGCCATGTCTTCGATCGCGAGGTTGGCGCGGGATTCAGCATCGGCTTCGCGCCAGGCCGCGACCTCGGCCAGCGAGCCGCGCCTGAAATGCAGCGCACGGACCTCGGCCCGGATCGCCTCGACATCGAGTTTGGTCATTGTGTTTCGCTCCCTTCCGCTTCCGCGTCGAACGCGCGTTTGCCGCGCCGCTTCCACAGCGCGAGCGCATTGCCGTCCTCGCGCGCCTTTACCGCCAGATCGAGCAGTGCGCCGTAGAGGGTGGCACGATCATCCTCGACCAGCTCGACCAGACCGGCTTTCTGGACGAGGCCGCCCAGCTCGATCAGGTGGCGGGTGCGTTCGCGGCGTTGCATCACCCAGCCCCGCGTATCAGCTCGCCGCTGTCCCGCTTCCGCCCGTAGCATCGACGCCCGATTGTGCCGTTCCATCGTTGCCGTCGATTGCAGCAGCGCCGCCAGCTTTGCGCCCGCGCCGCTGAAAGAAGGCGGCGCCTTTCGCGCGCCACGCCTCCCTTACGTTGGCGTCGTTCGATCCGATCGCATCGAGCAGCACGCCGGCGAGAGTTTCAGCGTCGAGCGCATCGGCTCCGGTGGCGACAACGAGCTGGCCAAACTGTTCCACCTTCCGCGCCTTGAGGGCTCGCGCCTTGTCGTTCAGCGCCTTCAATTCGGCATCGTAATCGCGCACCTTACGCATCCCAGGATTCCTTCGTCTGCTGTTCGGGAAGGCCGGCACCGCAGTCGGCCCAAGGGAGGCGACTTTCGACGCCATAATGATGGTCAGGTGTGACCCGTTCGGGATGATCGAGCGTGCCGACATGGAAGGCGACTTCATCCGTTTCGATGCCGCTGGCCTCATCGTAGTGCAGGGTGAGCGGCGTACCGCACTCGCCGCAGAACGATCGGCGTGCGATCGGTGACGAACGGTAGCTCTTCTGCGTATCGCCGTGCCAGCCAACATCGTCCCATTTGACCCATGCGAGCACCGCGAAGGCGCTGCCGGTCGCGCGCTGGCACATTGAGCAATGGCAATAGTGAACACGCGGCGCAGCCGTCAGCACGTAGCGCATCGCTCCGCAAAGGCATCCGCCTTCAAGTTCAACAGCGCCGTGTTCCTCCATCGAGCCTCTCTCGCGCCCGTAATCGCAGGGGCAGCGTAGCACGATCAGCCTGCAAGGGTAGCGCTTCCGTCAAGAAATGCGGCGAAGTCAATCATGCGAACGGCAGAGAGTGTGAGTGCGCGCTTATACGTCATTGCCGACGTGCGCTTTAGAAGGCAGTATAGTGGCCGTCATGGCGATCTACCATTTCTCGGCCAAGGTCATCAGTCGCGCCAACGGATCGAGCGCCGTTGCGAGCGCGGCCTATCGTTCGGCGTCCGAGCTGCACGATGACCGGCTCGGGCGCGATCACGATTTCTCCAATAAGGCCGGCGTCGTCCATTCGGAAATCATGCTGCCCGAAGGCGCGCCGGAGCGTTTAAACGATCGTGCAACCTTGTGGAATGAAGTCGAGGCCGGGGAGAAGCGCAGGGATGCGCAGCTTGCCCGCGACGTGGAGTTCTCAATCCCGCGTGAGCTGAACCAGCAGCAAGGCGTGAACCTCGCCCGCGATTTCGTGAAGAAGCAGTTTGTCGAGCGCGGGATGGTGGCGGACCTCAATGTGCATTGGGACTTCGCCGAGGATGGCAGTCCCAAGCCTCACGCCCATGTCATGCTGTCGATGCGCGAAGTCGGGCCGGAGGGGTTCGGCAAGAAGGTGCGCGACTGGAACAGCACGGAGCTGTTGAAGGAATGGCGCGAAGCGTGGGCCGATCATGTCAACGAACGGCTTGCGTCGCTCGATATTGACGCGCGGATCGACCATCGCACGTTGGAAGCGCAGGGGATCGCGCTGGAGCCCCAGCACAAGATCGGTCCGGCAGGATCACGGCGTCTGGATCGCGGCGAAGATGCCGAGCGCGCCGACGATCATCTGCGCATCGCGCGTGAGAATGGCGAGAAGATTATCGCCAGGCCGGAGATCGCGCTGGACGCGATCACGCGCAGCCAAGCGACGTTCACGACCCGCGACCTGGCCATGTTCGTCCACCGCCATAGCGACGGCAAGGAGCAGTTCGACTTGTGCGTGAGCGCGGTGCGTGCCAGCCCCGAGCTGGTGGCGCTGGGTAAGGACGGCCGCGACCAGGAGCGGTTCACGTCGCGCGATATGATCGCGGTCGAGCAGCGGCTTGAACGCGCCGGCGATCAGCTTGCGGAGCGTTCCGGGCATAGTCTCCCGGCGGCATCGCTAGCAAGGGGGCTGGACACCGCCGGGAGTGGCGGCCTGACACTCGGTGAAGATCAGCAGGCCGCTCTGGAGCATATAGGAAGGAGCGGCGATCTTGCCATCGTCGTCGGCTATGCCGGGACCGGCAAGTCGGCGATGCTCGGCGTCGCGCGTGAGGCATGGGAGCGCGAGGGCTATACCGTGCGCGGGGCGGCGCTGTCGGGCATCGCCGCCGAGAACCTTGAGGGCGGTTCCGGCATCGCCTCAAGGACGATCGCCAGTCTCGAGCACGCATGGGGACAGGGGCGCGAGCAGCTTGGGCCGCGTGACGTGCTGGTGGTGGATGAGGCTGGCATGATCGGTTCGCGGCAGATGGAGCGGGTGCTGTCGGCCGCGCGCGACGCCGGCGCGAAGGTGGTGCTGGTCGGCGACCCCGAGCAGTTGCAGGCGATCGAGGCGGGGGCGGCGTTCCGTTCGCTGGCCGAGCGGCACGGCACGGCCGAGATCACCGAGATACGCCGGCAGCGCGAGGTCTGGCAGCGCCACGCCACCAAGGCCCTCGCCACGGGTCGCACCGGCGAGGCCGTCCACGCCTATGAGGCGCACGGCATGGTCCATGCGGCCGAGACGCGCGAGCTGGCCCGGGGCGCGCTGGTCGATGGCTGGGATCGCGCGCGCCAGGCCGATCCGGACAAGAGCCGGATCATCCTTACCCACACCAACGCCGAGGTGCGCGAGCTGAATCAGGAAGCGCGCGAGCGGGTGCGCGCGTCGGGCGGGCTGGGCGATGACGTGCGTGTCTCGGCCGAGAGGGGGGCGCGGGAGTTCGCCAGCGGCGACCGCATCATGTTCCTCAAGAACGAGCGCGACCTTGGCGTGAAGAACGGCACGCTCGGCACGATCGAGCGCGTCGGGCCGGAGGGCATGGCGGTGAAGCTGGACGATGGCCGCAAGGTGGCCTTCGACCTCAAGGACTATGCCCATGTCGATCACGGCTATGCCGCGACCTTCCACAAGTCGCAGGGGGTAACGGTCGATCAGGCGCATGTGCTGGCGACGCCGGGGATGGACCGGCACAGCGCCTATGTCGGTCTGTCGCGGCACCGCGACGGGATGCAGCTCCATTATGGCCGCGATGACTTCGCCGATCAGCGCCAGCTCACCCGCACGCTATCGCGCGAGCGCGCCAAGGACATGGCGGGCGACTATGCGAAGCCCGAGCAGGACCAGGCCCGTGCGTTCGCCGAGCGGCGCGAGATCCGGTTCCCGGAACGCGCGCGTGAGATGGTCGCCAAGGTCCGCGACAAGGCCAAGGGCATGTTCGCCGGGTTCAGGCCGAAACCGGCATCACCCGAGCTGGCGGGCCGCGACGGCAAAGGCGGGGGGATCGATACCGGCTCGGAGCGGGGATCGACCGCGCCCAGTCAGGCCAGGGCGATCGAGCGCTATGCGCGCGCGCAGGCCGATATGGACCGGATGCGCGACAAGGGCTTGCCGGTGCTTCCGCACCAGCAGGCGGCCCTGGCGAAGGCCGGCGACACGCTCGACCGGGTGCGGCCCCATGGCGCGCGCGACCTCGCATCCGCGTTCGAGCGCAATCCGGCGCTGGTGCGCGAGGCGGCCGAGGCAATCCCGGCGG
>NZ_JRVI01000098.1:0-6868 GCF_000783375.1 Sphingomonas sp. Ant20 | reverse complement strand
GTCTGTCGCACTACCCCACCCCAACCCCTCCCCTGAAGGGAGGGGCTTTGACGAATTAAAGCCCTTCGACGAACGCCGCGTAGGCAGCTTCGTCCATCAGGCTGTCGAGCTCGCTCGGATCGCTGAGCGTCAGCTTGAAGAACCAGCCGGCGGCTTCGGCGTCCGAATTCACCAGGCTCGAATCGTCGGCGAGCGCAGTGTTGCCCTCGATGACGGTGCCCGACACCGGCGAATAGACGTCCGAGGCGGCCTTGACCGATTCGACAACCGCGGCATCGGCGCCCTTGGTCAGCTGCTTGCCGGCCTCGGGAACCTCGACGAACACGACGTCGCCAAGCTGGCTCTGCGCGTATTCGCTGATGCCGACCGTGCCGACGTCACCGTCGACATCGACCCACTCATGATCCTGCGTAAAATAACGGCTCATATCACTTGGCTCCTGCGCGGACGTAGCGGTGGGGAATGAAGGGCATCGCGGTGACGGTCGCGCTATGGACCTTGCCGCGCTGTGCGATCTCGATGCGGGTGCCAGGCGTCGCCAGCGCGAGCGGCACATAGGCCATCGCGATCGGCTTCCCGAGCGTCGGCGCGAACCCGCCGCTGGTGAGGCGACCGATCGTCGCGCCGGTGTCGTCGATCACCTCGGACCCCTCGCGCGCGGGCTGGCGTCCCTCGACGATCAGGCCGACGCGCTTGGTGGCGGGGCCATTCTCGCGCTGCGAGAGGATACGCTGGGCGCCGGGGAAGTCGGCGGCTTCGCGGCGACGCTTGGACAACGCGAAACCGAGGTCCGCCATCACCGGCGTGGTCTCGGGATCGAGATCGTGGCCGTAGAGCGGCAAACCGGCTTCGAGACGCAGCGAATCGCGTGCGCCAAGGCCGATCGGCTTGATCTCGGGAAGGGCGAGCAGCGCGTCGGCGAACGCGACGGCGTGCTCGGCGGGGATCGAGATCTCGACGCCGTCCTCGCCGGTATAGCCCGATCGGCTGATCCAGAGCGGCACGTCGTTCCAGTGGAACGCGCCCGCGGTCATGAACACGAGGCCGTCGATGCCGGGGACAATCTGAGCAACCGCCGCGACCGCCTTGGGACCCTGCACCGCAAGCAGCGCCTGGTCCTCGAGGATGTTGATCGTGACGTCGTCGGGCAGATGCTCGATCAGATAGCTGACATCGTCATATTTGGTCGCGCCGTTGACGACGACGTAGAAGCTGCCGCTCGCGGTCGGCGACGGGTGGAGCGGGTCGTACGCCTCGGGCTCGACGTCCTGCGCGGAGAAGGGCGAGGGCTGATCGTCGGGCAGGCGCGTCGCCATCAGGTCGTCGAGGATGCCGCCATCCTGCGCAAGCAGCAGCGAATAGCGCATCTTGCCCTCGCCAAGCCCGGCGATGTCGCCCGGCAGCACGGTTTCGAGCGCGCTCGCGACGCCTTCGCCCGAAAAGACGAGCTGGCCCATATGGCTGACGTCGAACAGGCCGGCCGATTCGCGCGTCCAGGCGTGTTCGGCCATGATGCCGTCATACTGGATCGGCATCTGATAGCCGGCGAATTCGACCATCCGCGCGCCGTTCGCGCGGTGCCACGCGTCGAGCGGCAACGGCAGCACCTCGGGCTCGACGTAATCGTCGGCCTCGTCGATGATGCTGGCATAGTCTCGAATATCGGCGTCGCTCATGTCGGTCTCCGTCGAAGGGGCGCGCGGCACCCTATGGTGCTGCGATCCGACCCCCTCTGTCACGGAACCTGAGAGCTTTCACCGCCTGATTGGCGGCTTACCCCTTCGGTGGCCCTCGGCGCGGACGCCAGGACGCTTTCCAGAGTGTCGATCAGCCCCGCGCGGTCTCTGGTGCCTGAGAGATTCCGGGGTGGTTGCTCCTTCGGCGGCCCCCTGCCCCTTTCAGGGCCGATCCTCAAAGGACCAGGAAACGCTCTCCCGCGCGGTGCCATGCCGGTTGCCCGGCATCGACGCGTCAAGCTGTGCCGCGCCGCACAATCTTAGTCAATCGGCGGTTTGGCGTGATCGTTCTTTTGCTGCGATCGCGGCGGCCTCATGCCCCGTCATCCTGACGAAAGTCAGGATCCAGGATCACGCACGGGCCGCAGCTTGGCTCTGGATCCTGACTTTCGTCAGGATGACGGGATGGTGGTGACTCAGCGGGTGGCGTTGTACTTCAGCTGGTCGGCGGTCAGCTGGAACCCGACCAGCGTCTCGAAACTGGCGCGCAGTACCGCCTGCCGCACCTCGGGCGTGCTCAGCGGATCGACCGCCGCATCCTCGTCGCCGGCCTTACGCTTGCGCGTCAGCTTCTCGCGCACGTCCGCCGACAGCGTCGCCGCCGCACGCGTGATCGTTGCCGTACCCTGCGCATTCGCCTCCGCCCGCAGCTGGCCGGCATCGAAATGCAGCGTCACACGGCCGACGCGCTTGGCGACGACCGCGCTGCCGCCGCGCACCACGGTCACGAAATAGGGCAGCACGACGTCGCGCGCCGCGTCGGCCCGCGCACGCCGCGCCTGGACGGTGAACGTCACGTTCGTCAGGATCGGGTCGTTCGCGTCGACGCAGGTCGAACGGACATTGGTCATCAGCGCGGTGACGTCGATCGCCGACTGATCGCGACTGGTGACGGGGTCGAACACGGTGATGTCCCCGGTCGCGGCGGGCACCGCCACGGTCGGGCACGCGGTGCGGATCGCGGAGATGCCGCCGGTCGCGTCGATCTCTCCCTTGGAAGCGCAACCGCCCAGGGCGAGCGCGAGGATCGAAGCGGCAAGGATGGGGGCTTTCACGGGGACGCGTACCTTCTCGAACGAGCGAAAGGGCCTGCGCAACCGCACCGGCCCCTGTCACCGCGCACCATAGGAACCGGCTTTCGTCCAGGCAAGCAATCGCGTAGAGCCCGACGACTATGAGCATCCCCCCAGAGCCCATCGCAAACCCCGCAACCTCGGCCGCTGAGCCGGCCATGCGCGGCGACAAACCCGCGCTCGAACTGCTGATCGCCGCGCCGCGCGGCTTCTGCGCCGGCGTCGACCGCGCGATCCGCATCGTCGAGCTGGCAATCGAGAAGCACGGCGCGCCGGTCTATGTCCGCCACGAGATCGTCCACAACAAGTTTGTCGTCGACACGCTGAAGGCGCAGGGCGCGGTGTTCGTCGAGGATCTGAGCGAGGTGCCCGACGATGCGCCGGTGGTGTTCTCCGCGCACGGCGTTCCCAAATCGGTGCCGCTCGACGCGCAGGCGCGCGGGCTCGAATATCTCGATGCGACCTGCCCGCTGGTCTCAAAGGTCCATCGCCAGGCCGAGCGGCTGGTTGCGCAGGGGCGGCACATCGTGTTCATCGGCCATGCCGGCCATCCCGAGGTGATCGGCACCTTCGGCCAAGTGCCCGAGGGCGCGATGTCGCTGATCGAAACGGTCGAGGATGCGGAAGTTTTCGCGCCGATCGACCCCGCCAATCTCGCCTTCCTGACGCAGACCACGCTGTCGGTCGACGACACCGCGGCGGTCGTCTCGACGCTGCAGCGACGCTTCCCCGAGATGCTGCCGCCGCGTGGCGAGGACATCTGTTACGCGACCTCGAACCGCCAGGCTGCAGTCAAGGCGATCGCGCATGGGTGTGACGCGATGCTGGTGATCGGCGCGCCCAATTCGTCCAATTCGGTGCGGCTGGTCGAGGTCGCGCAGCGCGAGGGCACGCCGGCGATGCTGATCCAGCGCGCCAGCGAACTCGACTGGGATTTCCTCGCCGGAGTCGGCACGCTCGGCATCACCGCAGGTGCGTCCGCGCCCGAGCTGCTCGTCCGCGAACTCGTCACGCGCCTTGCCGAGCGGTTCGAGGTGTCCGAGCGCGAGGTCGAGACGACGCGCGAGACGATCGCCTTCAAGCTGCCCCGCGGGCTCGAAGCCGCCGCCTAGCATGGCGGTCTATACGCAGGTCTCGGCCGAGGCGCTCGGAACGTTCCTCGCGCGGTACGACCAGGGTGCGCTGGTCTCTGCCAAGGGGATCGCCGAGGGGGTGCAGAACAGCAACTACCTGGTCGAGACCACTGCGGACCGCTTCATCCTGACGCTGTACGAGGAATGGACGTCGACCGACGACCTGCCCTTCTTCCTCGCGATGCTCGATCATCTGGCCGAGGCGGGCAATCCGGTGCCGCGCGCGCTGCCCGATCGCGACGGTACCGCGATCCAGCAGCTCGCCGGGCGCTCGGCCTGTCTGATCGAGTTCCTGACCGGCGTGTCGGTGTCGCACCCCGACCCCCGCACAGGCACGGGCGGCCGGCGCGGCGATGGGCCAGCTCCATGCCGGGCTGGCGGACTTCGCACTGACCCGCGCCAACCCGCTGGGCGCCGACACCTGGCGCCCGCTGCTCGAGCGGTGCGGTGCTGGGATCGACACGATCGCACCGGGGCTGTTCGCGCGGATCGAGGCAGCGCTGGCGCGGGTGCTCGCGCAGTGGCCGCGCGCCTGCCGGTGGCGGCGATCCATACGGACCTGTTCCCCGACAATGTCCTGATGCTCGGCGACCGCGTGACCGGGGTGATCGACTTCTACTTCGCCTGCACCGACATCCGCGCCTATGATCTGGCAGTGATGCACAGCGCCTGGGCGTTCGATGCGACCGGCGAGCGTTACGATCCCGCGATCGGCGCCGCGCTGATCGCAGGCTATGAAAGCCGGTTCGCGCTGTCCGAGGCGGAGCGTGCCGCGCTGCCGATCCTCGCGCAGGGCGCCTGCCTGCGCTTCCTGCTGACGCGCGCCTGGGACTGGGTCAACACGCCGGCCGATGCGCTGGTGACGCGCAAGGATCCGCTCGCCTATTGGCGGCGGCTCGAAGCCTATCTCAAGGACGACCTGTTCGCATGACCGACGACGCTACCGCGACAACGATGACCAAGGTCGAGATCTATACTGATGGCGCGTGCAAGGGGAATCCGGGACCGGGCGGCTGGGGCGCGGTGATCCGGATGGGCGCGCACGAGAAGGAATTGTCGGGCGGCGAGCCGCAGACGACGAACAACCGGATGGAGATGACCGCGGCGATCGAGGCGCTCAACATCCTCACCCGGCCCTGCGCGGTGACGCTGTACACCGACAGCAAATATGTGATGGATGGCCTGACCAAATGGGTGAAGGGCTGGCAGCGCAACGGCTGGAGGACCGCGGACAAGAAGCCGGTGAAGAATGCCGAGCTGTGGCACGCGCTGCTCGCCGCGGTCGCGCGGCACAAGATCGAATGGCAATGGGTCAAGGGCCATGCCGGCCACCCCGAGAACGAACGCGCCGACACGCTGGCCAGCAACGCCGCGATTGCGGCGATGACGCCTGGCCGCCGCTAGGCTGACACGAAACGGCGTTAGAAACGACGGGGCGAATAGCGGTGCGGATCGATCCCCGCCACCGCAGGATCAGGCGGCGTCCCGAGCAGCAACGCGGCCGCAAGGCGCGCTGCCGCCGGTGCGGTCTGGATGCCGAAGCCGCCCTGCCCCGCGCACCAGAAGAAGCCGGGTTCGCTCGGGTCGAAACCATAGACCGGCAGCCGGTCGGGCGCGAAGGTCCGCAGGCCCGCCCAGCGGCGTTCGACCTGTGTGACCTGCCAGTCGACCGCCTGTTCGAGCCGGTCGATCGCGATCGCGACGTCGATCTCCTCGGGCGCGGCATCGCAGGGGTCGGTCGGCGTCTCGTCATGCGGGCTCAGCCAGAGGCGCCCGCCGGGCTCGGGCTTGAAATAGAAGCCGCCTGAAATGTCGGCGACATGCGGCATGCCCGCCGCGGCTGCGGGATCGGTCCGCAGCTGGACCATCGTCCGCCGGTAGGGCTGAAGTCCGATCGGTGCCACACCCGCACGCCGCGCGACGCTATCGGCCCAGGCCCCCGCCGCATTGACCAGTACCGCGGCGCGAAACGTCCCCGCGGGCGTCTCGATGCTCCACTGGCCCGAGTCGCGCCGGGCGGCCTGCAGCGCAGCGCCGGTCACGAGATCCGCCCCGCCCCGCCGCGCGGTCGCCAGGTCGTGCGCATGCAGCCCGGCGACATCGATATAGGCGCAACTCGGCTCGTGCACCCCGAGCGTCCAGTCGGGGCGCAGCCCGGGAAGGCACGCCGCCGGATCGATCCGGTCGAGCTGCACGTCGCTGTCGCTGAATTCGGCCAGAAACCTGTCGATCGCGGGCGCGTCCTGCGCACGACCGATATGAAGCGAACCCAGCGGCTGAAGATGCCCGCCGGCCCTGAGCACCGGCCCCGACGCGGTCGTCAGCGGCTGGATGCCGGGGCCACCATAGGTTTCCGACCAGAAAGCCGCGGACCGCCCCGTCGCGTGGTAGCCCGGCATGTCCTCCGCCTCGAGCAGCAGCACGCGCGCATGCGGCGCGAGCATCGCGGCGAGGCTGACGCCGGCCATACCCGCACCGACGATCGCGACGTCGTATACGCTCATCGGCGCGGCACCGTGTCGTCGAGAAACGCGTCGAGCGCGGCCAGCGCGCGGTCACGCACAGCATCCGATTCGCGCAGGATCTCATGCGCCGATTCAGGCCCGAAGCGCACCAGCCGCGCGTCGCGCAGCCGCTCGACGATCCGGACCGCGGCATGCGGATCGACCAGCTTGTCGGCATCCGCGAGCAGCATCAGCACCGGCGTAGCGATCGTCTCGACGCGCGGATCACAGGCGAGCGCAGCGGACCCGGCGAATGCTTCGGACAGCCAGGTCCAGCTCGGCGGACCGAGCTGCAGGTCGGGCTGCGCCTCGTGCCACCAGCGTTCGTCGTGATAGCGGTCGGCGTCGTGGGTGAGCAGACGCTGACGCGAGGCGACGGGCCCGGGCCGCTCGTTCTGGCGCCAGGCCGCGCGGATCGGCCC
>NZ_JRVI01000097.1:0-13576 GCF_000783375.1 Sphingomonas sp. Ant20 | reverse complement strand
CGCCTCAGCCGCGAGCGCGATCGCTCCGCCGGGGTGACGCTGACGGTCGGCGAACGCCGGTTTGCGCTGGCCGCAAACGGGCTGGACGCGTGGGCGAGCGATGCCCCCAGCGACCGCGCGATCGTCGCCGCGCTGCGATCGGGACGCAGCATGAGCGTCGAGGCGGTCGGGGTCGGCGCCGGCCGTTCGCGGATGTCTATGCGTTGTCGGGCGCGGCGACGGCGATCGATGCCGCGGTGCTGGCGTGTCGCGGGGGGTAAGAACGCGCCGAACATCTGCGCCTCCCCGGCGGAGGCCGGGGCCAGGTGGAAAGGTGGTCGTAACGACGGGCTGGCCGTCCTTACCTCCGTTCCCCAACTGGGCCCCGGCCTTCGCCGGGGGAGGTGTTATCGCGTGGGGCTGCGCGTGGTGTTCATGGCGGCAACGCTTCGCTCCACACACGCTGTAGAAAAATCGGCAAAATTCCGCTAAGGGCCGCCCCATGCAGACCGCCGCGAACCTCATGCCCATCCCCGGGCACATCGATCCCGTGCCCGTTCCCCGCAGCTTCGTGTCGCGCAGCGACGGGCGTATCGACCTGCTCGGGCTGTCGCTCGCCGATCTGCGCATGGCGCTGGAGACGTCGCAGCTCGAGGAAAAACAGGCCAAGCTGCGCGCCAAGCAGCTGTGGCACTGGATCTACAATCGCGGCGCGACCGAGTTTTCGGCGATGACCGACATCTCGAAGACGATGCACCCGTGGCTCGAGCAGCGCTTCGTGATCAGCCGGCCCAATGTGGTCGAGGCGCAGGTGTCGACCGACGGCACGCGCAAATGGCTGCTGCGATCGGACGACGCGCAGGATTACGAGATGGTGTTCATCCCCGACGCGGATCGCGGCACCTTGTGCGTGTCGAGCCAGGTCGGCTGCACGCTCAACTGCACCTTTTGCCACACCGGCACGATGCGGCTGGTCCGCAACCTGACGCCTGCCGAGATCGTCGGCCAGGTGATGCTCGCGCGCGATTCGCTGGGCGAATGGCCGAGCCAGCCCGAGGGGCGCATGCTCACCAACATCGTGATGATGGGGATGGGCGAGCCGCTGTATAATTTTGAGAATGTCCGCGATGCGCTGAAGCTGGTGATGGACGGCGCAGGGCTCGCGCTCAGCCGCCGCCGGATCACGCTGTCGACCAGCGGCGTGGTGCCGATGATGGCGCGCGCGGGTGCTGAGATCGGCGTGAACCTCGCGGTGTCGCTGCACGCGGTGACCAAGGAGGTGCGCGACGAGATCGTGCCGCTCAACCGCAAATACGGCATCGAGGAACTGCTCCAGGCCTGCGCGGACTATCCCGGCACCAATAATGCCCGCCGGATCACGTTCGAATATGTGATGCTGAAGGACAAGAATGATTCGGACGCCGATGCGCACGAACTCGTCCGGCTGCTGCGCAAATATGAATTGCCCGCCAAGGTGAATTTGATCCCGTTCAACCCATGGCCGGGCGCGGCCTATGAATGCTCGACCCCCGAGCGGATCAAGTCCTTCTCGAGCATCGTGTTCGGGGCGGGCATCTCCGCGCCGGTGCGCACGCCGCGCGGCCGCGACATCGATGCGGCGTGCGGGCAGCTGAAGACCGCGTCGGAGAAGAAAAGCCGCGCGCAACTCGATCGCGAAGCCGCGCTTGCCTGATTTGGGTGTGGTGGCACTGGCGGCGGGTGCGGGGTTGCTGGGCGGCGCGATGAACGCGCTGGCGGGGGGCGGCAGTTTTGCGACGATGCCCGCGCTGATCGGGCTGGGCGTGCCGTCGACCTTCGCCAATGCGACGAGCAACGTCTCGCTCCAGCCAGGCGCGATGGCTAGCGCATGGACCTACCGGCACGGGCTGGAGCCGGTGTCGGGCGTCGGCATGCGGACGATGGCGGGGATCACCTTCGTCGGCGGGCTCGTCGGCAGCCTTTTACTCGTCGCGACCTCGGCACGCGCGTTCGACCTGATCGTGCCGTGGCTGCTGCTGTTCGCGACGCTGGCGATCGCGTTCGGCACGCAGGCGTCGCTCTGGCTGCGGTCACGCGTCGAGATCGGGCCGAAATCGCTGGTCGCGGTGCAGGCGATGCTGGGCGTCTATGGCGGCTATTTCGGCGGCGGGGTCGGGCTGATGCTGACCGCCGCCTGGGGGCTGTTGTCGGGCGCGACGCCCGCCATGCTTGCCGCACCGCGCACGCTGATGCTCGCGGTCGCCAATCTCGCGGCAACGATCATCTTCATCGCCACCGGCATGGTCTATTGGGCGCTGTGCATACCGATGCTCCTCGGCGGGATCGTCGGCGGGCATTTCGGGGCGAAGCTCGGGCTGGTGCTGCCCGCCAAGGTCATTCGGGTGTGGACGCTGCTGGTGACGATCGCGACGACGATCGTGTTCTTCTGGCGAGCGTATGGCTGAGGCGTGTGTCCCCGCGAAGGCGGGGACCCAGTCTGGGCACCCGCCTTCGCGGGTGGACCAACCGCCTCAGGTCAACCCGGCCGACGCATCTTGAACAGCGACTCCTCGGTGATCGCGAAATAATCCGCCGGGCCGCCGCCGCGCAGGATCGGTTCGCCGCGCGCGGTCTGGTACACACCGTCCTCGAGCATCGCCGGGTCGATATGGATCGCGACCGCCTCGCCGAGCACCAGCCACTGGTCGAGTTCGCGTCCCTCCTTGGTTTCCAGCCGGACGATCTGCGTCACCTTGCATTCGAACTGCGCACGGCTCGCGGCGACGCGCGGCGGCTTCACGTGCAGCGACGCCAGCGTCTCGAGCCCCGCGAGTGCGAATTCGTCGACGTCCGCCGCGACATTGGCCGCGGTCGCGTTCATCGCCTCGCCCAGATCGCGGCTGACGAGGTTCCAGACGAATTCGCCGGTCGCGGCGATGTTGGCGACGCTGTCCTTCCACCCCATCGACGAAAAGCCGATCAGCGGCGGGGTGTAGTTGAACAGGTTGAAGAAGCTGTAGGGCGCAAGATTGGGTACGCCGTCCGCGGACAGCGTGCTCACCCAGCCGATCGGGCGCGGCGCGACGATCGCGTTGAGCGGATCATGCGGCAGGCGATGGCCGCTCGCCGGTTCGTAAGAATGCCATTCGGTCATACGCGTATCCCTGCTATGGTCGGAGCTTGTCGCCTAAAGCGAAGGCCAAGCATGAACGATCCCGCCCGCCCTATCGCCACCGCCCCTGTCACCGTCATCAAACGCCACCGGATCGCGACGCGGCTGTGGCACTGGATCACCGCGGTGGCGATGTTCATCATGATCGGCAGCGGGATCGGCATCTTGAAGGCGCATCCGCGATTCTACTGGGGGCGCTATGGTGCGAACTTCGATCAGGCGTGGACGACGCTCGACCAGTGGCCGGGCTGGGTGGTGACGCTGATCAACCTGCTGACGATCCCCGCGAGCTACAACCTCGCCATCTCGCGACGCTGGCACCTGTTCTTCGCGCTGGTGCTGTCGTTCGCGCTGCTCGGCTTCATGATCGTCAGCCTGTTCAACCGGCATTTCCAGCGCGACCTTCGCGTCCGGGCGGGCGAGCTTGCGCCGCGCGAGGTGGCGCATGACGTGCGCGAGCATCTGGCGCTGCGCTTTCACGATCCGAAGCGACCGGCCGCGTACAACATCCTACAGAAGCTGTCCTATGTCGCGACGATCTTCATCCTGTTGCCGGTGATGATCCTCACCGGGCTGGCGATGTCGCCGGCGATGGATGCCGCCTGGCCATGGCTGCTCGACATCTTCGGCGGGCGGCAGTCGGCGCGGTCGATCCACTTCATCGCGATGGTCGCGCTCGTGCTGTTCATCATCGTCCACCTCGCGCTCGTGATCCTGGCGGGCGCGTGGAACGAGGTGCGATCGATGATCACCGGACGCTTTACCGTTCCGGGGCACGTCCCCGCGCATACCGGGGAGGACGCCGCATGAGCACCATCATCACCCGCCGCTCGCTGGTCGCGGGCGCGGCGGTCGGCGCCGGCGCGTTGCTCACCGGGTGCGACAAGATCATCCAGCATCCCGAGGCGCGCAAGATCCTGTTCATGGGCGAGGAGATGCAGCGCGGGCTGCAACGTGCGCTGACCGACCGCAACGCGCTCGTCCCCGAATTCAGTGCGGCACAGATGTCGCCGATCTTCCGGTCGAACGGCACGCGCAACCCCGGCACCCCGGCCTATACCGAGATGCTGGTGAACAACTTCGCGGACTATCGGTTGCGCGTCGGCGGGCTGGTCGACCGGCCGCTGTCGCTCTCGCTGCCGCAGCTCCGCCAGATGCCCGCGCGCGCGCAGATCACGCGGCACGACTGTGTCGAGGGCTGGTCGGCGATCGCCAAGTGGCAGGGCCCGAAGCTTGCCACGCTGTTGCAGGCTGCGGGAATCCGCGACACCGCGCGCTACATCGTCTTCACCTGCGCCGACCTGTACCGGGGCACGCCCTATTACGAGTCGATCGACCTGATCGACGCATTCCACCCACAGACGATCCTCGCCTGGGCGTTAAATGGTCAGATTCTCGACGTCGCGCACGGCGCCCCCCGTCCGGCTGCGCGTCGAACGTCAGCTTGGCTACAAACATGCCAAATATATCATGGCGATAGACGCCGTCGCCAGCCTGGCCGGGATCGGCAAGGGCAAGGGCGGCTATTGGGAAGATAACGTGGATTATGATTGGTATGCGGGAATCTGACGCCGCCCGGGGGGTGGCGCATTTCCGTACCAGTCATTAGCTAACGCGACATGGCCCTATTCGATCGCTTTCTCGCCCGGCAGGTAAAAACCGGCGAACTCACGCTGATCCACGCGGACGGTACCACCAAGCAGTTCGGCACGCCCGACCCTGCCTACACCCCCGTCACGATCCGCCTCACCGCCCCCGGTGTCGCGGGCGCGATCGTCCGCCACCCGGCGCTGGGCGCGGCGGAAGCGTTCATGGACGGCCGCCTGGTGATCGAGCGCGGCGACATTCGTGACCTCGTCACCCTGCTCAAGGGCAACAGCCCGTGGGAGCGCGGTGGCGGGCTCAACCCCTCGCTGCCGATCAAGCTGCTCGACAAGGTCGTCCACCGCGTCGACCGGGTGAACATGGCACGCCGGTCGAAGAAGAACGTCGCGCATCATTACGACCTGTCCGACCGGCTCTACGACCTGTTCCTCGACGCCGATCGCCAATATTCGTGCGCGTACTTCACCGATGCCGGCAACAGCCTCGAACAGGCGCAGGACGACAAGAAGGCGCATATCGCCGCCAAGCTCGCGATCCAGCCCGGCATGCGCGTGCTCGACATCGGTTGCGGCTGGGGCGGCATGGCGCTGTACCTGCACGCCAAGACCGGGGCCCAGGTCCTGGGCGTCACGCTGAGCGAGGAACAGCTGAAGGTCGCGCGGCGCCGCGCCGAGGAGGCCGGCGTCGCGGACAAGGTGAAGTTCGAGCTGATCGACTATCGCGCGCTGACGGGCACGTTCGACCGGATCGTGTCGGTCGGCATGTTCGAGCATGTCGGCCCGCCGCAGTACAAGACGTTCTTCCGCAAGTGCCGCGACCTGCTGAGCGCAGACGGGGTGATGCTGCTCCACACGATCGGCCGCATGGGCGGGCCCGGCGTGACCGACACCTTCACGACCAAATATATCTTCCCCGGCGGCTACAACCCCGCGCTTTCGGAGATCGTCCGCGGCTATGAGGGGCTGAAGTTCTTCCCGACCGATATCGAGGTGCTGCGCGTCCATTACGCGCTGACGATCGACCATTGGTACGACCGGACGGTGGCGGCGAAGGACGCGATCGTCGCGTTGTATGACGAGCGCTTCTACCGGATGTGGACCTTCTACCTTGCGGGTGCGGCGGCGGCGTTCCGGACCGGGGGGATGGTCAATTACCAGATCCAGCTGTCGAAGAGCCGGATGACCCTGCCGCTGACACGCGATTACATGATCGAGGGCGAACGGGCGTTGCGCGCGGGGTGATTTCCCGCCGCTTGGCGCAGGGTAAGATCCGTACGTTCGTCATTCCCGCGAAGGCGGGAATCCAGACTGGCAGGCTCCGGTGATGGAACCGAAAGGCCAGCCTGTCTGGATCCCCGCCTCCGCGGGGATGACGATACTATAAGGGTGGCCTCAGCGGCTGCCCTGCATCTGCGATTTCGCGGCCGACCGCTCGTCGCCGCCGATCTTGCCGTCCTTGTTCGCGTCATATTTCGCAAAGGTCGCGGCGAGCAGTGCCTGGGCCTCGGGCTGCGTGACCTTCCCGTCCTTGTTGGTGTCGGCGCTGCTGAACCACAGTTCGGCGAGCCGCTTGGCGTGGACCGGATCCGGGCGCCCCGGCCCGACCTTCATCTGGCTGATCCCCGCCTGGACCTCGGCGCGCGTCAGGACGCCGTCCTTGTTGGTATCGCGCGCGGCGAACTCGGCCTTGAACTTGGCGGAAACGGAGGCGCGGGTCTCCTGCGCCAGCGCGGGCGCGCGAGGCCGGCGAGGACGAACAGGGTAAGCGTTTGACGTAGCACGGTCGGTACACTCCAAATGATCTGGGGGCGCACGTAGCGCGGGTTGGTTGTACGCGCCATGAATGCGGCGGGTTGCATGCTCCGGTTGCATGCAGGGCGTCCAGCGCATAGGGGCGCGGGCATTGGATATTGCCCAAAGGATCTTGCCCGTGACCGATCAGATCAACCGCGCCGCCGGCGACGCCGGCATCAATCGGGTCGTCCTCGCCTATTCGGGCGGCCTCGACACCAGCGTGATCCTGAAATGGCTCCAGCAGACCTACAACTGCGAAGTCGTCACCTTCACCGCCGATCTGGGCCAGGGCGAGGAACTCGAGCCCGCACGCGCCAAGGCCGAGATGATGGGCGTCAAGCCCGAGCACATCTTCGTCGACGATCTGCGCGAGGAATTCGTGCGCGATTACGTGTTCCCGATGATGCGGTCGAACGCGCTGTACGAGGGGCTGTACCTGCTCGGCACGTCGATCGCGCGGCCGCTGATCGCCAAGCGCCAGATCGAGATCGCCCGGATGGTCGGCGCCGACGCGGTCAGCCACGGCGCGACCGGCAAGGGCAACGACCAGGTCCGCTTCGAGCTCGGCTATTATGCGCTGTCGCCCGACATCAAGGTGATCGCACCGTGGCGCGAGTGGGATCTCACCAGCCGCACCAAGCTGATCGAATTCGCCGAACAGCACCAGATCCCGGTCAGCAAGGACAAGCGCGGCGAGTCGCCCTTCTCGACCGATGCGAACATGCTGCACACCTCGTCCGAGGGTAAGGTTCTCGAAGATCCGTGGGACGAGGTCCCCGACTATGTCTATTCGCGCACGGTGAACCCCGAGGACGCACCCGACGTGCCCGAGTACATCACGATCGATTTCGAGCGTGGCGACGGCGTCGCGATCAACGGCGAGGGGATGAGCCCGGCGACCTTGCTGTCGACGCTCAACGACTATGGCCGCCGTCACGGCATCGGCCGTCTCGACCTGGTCGAGAACCGCTTCGTCGGGATGAAGAGCCGCGGCATGTACGAGACGCCGGGCGGCACGATCTATCACCTCGCGCATCGCGGTATCGAGCAGCTGACGCTCGATCGCGGCGCGGCGCATCTGAAGGACGAGCTCGCGCCGCGCTACGCCGAGCTGCTGTACAACGGCTTCTGGTTCTCGCCCGAGCGCGAGATGCTGCAGGCAGCGATCGATCACAGCCAGGAGAAGGTGTCGGGCACCGTCCTGCTGAAGCTCTATAAGGGCGGCGTGTATGTGGTTGGCCGCAAGTCGCCCAACTCGCTCTATTCGGAAAAGGTCGTGACGTTCGAGGACGATCAGGGCGCCTATGACCAGCGCGACGCGGCGGGCTTCATCAAGCTGAACGCGCTGCGCCTGCGCCTGCTGGGCCGCCGCGACCAAGTGTGAGCGATACCGGCTCCCGTCCCCCGACGCTCGGGGGCCGGGAGCCCTGGCGGTGTATTCCGTCGCAATGCGGCGCGGTCGGCGCTTGTCGAATGCCCCCCTGCGGCGCTAGGCGTCGAGGGATGGCGCGGGGGACAACAACGGAACTTCACTGGTGGCAGACGCGCACGTTCGTCGCGTGCGTCGCGCTGGCATCGATCATCCCGCTGCTGTGGCCGGAGGTGCCGCCGCTGGTCGATCTGCCCGGGCATATGGGGCGCTACCGCGTCCAGCTCGCGATCGGCGACAATCCTTGGCTCAGCCAATGGTATGATTTCCGCTGGCAGCTGATCGGCAATCTCGGCATCGACCTGTTGATCGTGCCGCTCGCGCCGATCTTCGGGTTGCAGCTCGCCGTGAAGCTGATC
This sequence comes from Sphingomonas sp. Ant20, assembly GCF_000783375.1. Taxonomy (NCBI): domain Bacteria; kingdom Pseudomonadati; phylum Pseudomonadota; class Alphaproteobacteria; order Sphingomonadales; family Sphingomonadaceae; genus Sphingomonas; species Sphingomonas sp. Ant20. Next base: position 5,260 of record NZ_JRVI01000097.1, on the reverse strand, counting down.
GTCATGGCGATACCCGCGCTCACCGTCACCGGACTGCTGTGGATCGCGCGCGAGGTGCATGGCCGGATCCCGGCGACCGCGCTGTTCGCGCTGCCGCTCGCCTATAGCTATCCGTTCCAGTTCGGCTTCGTGAACTTCGCGCTGGCGATGGCGCTCGCGCTCAACATGTTCGCGCTGTGGCTCCGCCTCGGGCGGCTTGAGCGGCTGCGGCTGCGCACGATCCTGTTCGTGCCCGGATCCTGCCTGCTCTGGCTGTGCCATACCTTCGGTTGGGGCGTGCTGGGCGTGCTCGCCTTCTCCGCAGAGCTGATCCGCCAGCACGACATCCGCAAGACCGGGGTGCGCGGCGAAGGCGCCGTCAAGGGCTGGATCGGCGCGTGCATCCGCGCCGGGCTCAGCTGTATCCCGCTGGCGCTGCCGATGGTGATGATGGTGCTATGGCGGTCAGGCGACCACGTCACGGGCAAGACGCAGGACTGGTTCAACTGGCGCTGGAAGATGAACTGGATCACGATGGTCCTGCGCGATCGCTGGATGGCGTTCGACATCGCGTCGGTCACCGTGCTGTTCGTGATCCTGTTCCGCGGTGTGCGCGACCAGACGATCGAATATTCGCGCAACCTCGCGCTGTCCGCGCTATTCCTGGCTTTGGTCTATATCCTGTTGCCGCGGATCGTGTTCGGCTCGGCCTATGCCGACATGCGCCTCGCGCCGTTCATGCTGGCGTTCGCGATCATCGCGCTGCGCCCGCGCAACCGCCTGTCGCTGCGCGGTGCCGCGACGCTGGCGGTGCTGGGGTTCAGCTTCTTCGCGGTCCGGCTGGCGGGCACCACGATCAGCTTCCTGATCTATGACCGCAGCTACGACCAGGCGATCGCCGCGATCGACACCGTGCCCGAGCGCGCACGCGTGGTTTCGTTCGTCGGGCGGCGCTGTCGCGACGACTGGGCCTATTCGCGGCTCGAGCATGTCCCGGCGCTGCTGCTCGAGCGGCGGCTGGCCTTCACCAACGACCAGTGGTCGATGGCGGGCGGACAGTTGATGACGACGCGCTATCCGATCGCGCGCGGCTTCGCGCATGATCCGTCCGAAATCGTTACGGATATCCGGTGTCGTGGCCAGTTCTGGCGGCCGATCGCTATGGCGCTAGAGCATTTCCCCCGCGAAGCGTTCGATTATGTGTGGCTGATCCACCCGCCGGCGTTCGACCCCGCGCTGATCCGCGACCTGACCCCGATCCGCCGCGACGGCACCAGCGTGCTGTACAAGGTCAACCGGTCGGCGGTTCCGCCCGCCGAAACGGAGTAAGCTCGCCGAGATACTCGCGGTCGGAGGCGACCGCCTCGCGTTCGCGGACGAGGTAATCGGCGATCGCGCGGCGGAAGCCGGATCCGGGATGTAATGCGCGGAATAGGTCGCGACCGGCGCATAGCCGCGCGCGAGCTTGTGTTCGCCCTGTGCGCCCGCCTCGACCGTCGTCAGCCCGCGCGCGATCGCCGCATCGATCGCCTGGTAATAGCAGAGCTCGAAATGGAGGAACGGCACCTCCTCGGTCGCGCCCCAATAGCGGCCGTAGAGCGTGTCCGCACCGATCAGGTTGAGCGCCCCCGCGATCGGCACGCCGTCACGCTCGGCGAGGATCAGCAGCACCCGGTCGCCCATCGTCTGACCGATTCGATCGAAAAAAGGCGCGCGTCAGATAGGGCTGGCCCCATTTGCGGCTGCCCGTGTCCTGGTAGAAGACCCAGAACGCGTCCCAGTGCGCGGGCGTGATCTCCGCGCCCGTCAGATGGCGGATCGTCAGCCCCTCGACCGCGGCGGCGCGCTCCTTGCGGATCGCCTTGCGTTTGCGGCTGGCGAGCGCGGCGAGGAAATCGTCGAAGCTCGCATAGCCCTCATTCGTCCAGTGGAACTGCGTGCCCTGACGGATCAGCCATCCGGCGGCCTCGAACAGCGCGACTTCGGCGGGAGCGATGAAGGTCGCATGCGCGGAGGACAGCCCGCTCTGGTCGGTCACCGCCTCGAGCGCGGCGATCAGCGCGGGCGCAACTGCCGGGTCGCGCAGGAGCAGGCGTGGGCCGGGCACCGGGCTGAACGGCGCGGCGATCTGTAATTTGGGGTAATACTGCCCCCCCGCCCGCTCCCACGCATCGGCCCAGCCCTGATCGAACACATATTCGCCCTGGCTGTGGCTCTTGGCATAGGCGGGCGCGATCCCGGCCGGCCTGCCGTCGTCGCCATCGACGACCACCGGCAGCGCCTGCCACCCCGATCGTCCACCGACGCTTTTCGAAGCCTCGAGCGCGGCGAGGAAGGCGTGGCCGACGAACGGGTTCGCGTCGCCGGCACAGGCGTCCCAGTCCTCCGCCGCGATCGAGGTAACGCCTTGGGCGATGCGGGCGGTAATGGCTGTCATGCGCTCCTAAAATAGGCGCGCAGGCGTCAGTCTCAAGCGGCCGAGACCTGGACGATCGCGTCGATCTCGACCGCGGCGCCCAGCGGCAGCACGGGAACGCCGACGGCCGAGCGGGCATGCTTGCCCGCTTCGCCGAACAGCTGGACCATCAGGTCGGACGCGCCGTTCGCGACCTTGGGCTGATCGGTGAAATCGCCATGCGAATTGACGAACACGCCGAGTTTCACGATCCGCTCGACGCGGCCGAGCGAGCCGAGCGCCGCCTTCATCTGCGCGACCAGCATCAGCGCGCAACGCTGCGCCGCGTCCTGCCCGTCCTCGAGCGACACGCCGTCGCCGAGGCGACCGGTGACGATCTGGCCATCCTTGAACGGCAGCTGGCCGGAGATGTGGAGCAGCCCGTTCGCCTCGACGGCGGGAACATAGGATGCGACGGGGGCGGCGGCCTGCGGCAGCGTCAGGCCAAGCTCTTCGAGCTTGCGGTCGATACGATCGGTCATGTGCGCGGTCTCACCACAGCCACGGGGGGCGGGTCAAGCGTCCGCGGGCACCCCGGCGGCGAACCGCGCGGCGATCCAGGCCTGCGCCTCGCGCCAGTCGTCGATCCGGGCATGCGCGGCGGGCGCCTGGGCACCGCCCCCCGCCAGCGTCGGCTCGGACACCATGTGCAGCCGGTGGACGCCCGGCGCATGCTGCGCGACCGATTCGTGATGTACCGCGAGGTCGTCGACGAAGACGGTGACGGGGTTGCCATATTCGGCGACCAGCCGCGCGACGGGGTCGCCCTTGCCGCCCTGGTTGCACTCGACGCGGTGGGCGATGTCGAACGCGGCGAGCTGCTCGATCCGCGGCAGGCGGCATTCGTCCTGCAAATTGGTCAGGATCACGATGTCCGCGATCTCGGCGAGCGACGCGAGCGCCTCGCGGGCATGCGGCACCAGCGTCTGGCGGTGCATCTCTGCGGGAAAGAACCCCCCGAGCAGCGCCCACATGTCCTCGCGCGTGGGCGCGGGCCCGCCGTCGCGGCGCGTCATGCTGTTGGCGAAATCGCCGTGCCCGATTTCGAAATCGATATCATGCGCCTCGTCGAGCCAGGTGCCGAAATGCTTGACCATGTGCAGCAGCACTTCGTCGCAATCGCTGATCAGCAGCGGCTTCATGCCTCGAACCCCGGATCGAGCGTCATCCGCGCGCGGACCAGCGCCTCGGGCCTGATGCCGAGCGTTTCGGCGCAGGCGACAAGATCGGGTTCATGCGATTCGAGGAAACCGAGTACCGCCGCGAGCACGGCGGGCTCCCCGGCCCGCGTGCGCAGGTCGGCAGGGTCGAGTCCGGTCACCGACAACAGGCGCATCGCTCGGTCCGGCTCGCTCAGCGTCCATACCAGGGCTTGCAGTGCCAGGGCCTCAGCGTCTTGATTTGTAACGGCGCCGCGCATTGCCTATTGTCATCCTTCTTGAAACGAATGGTGGCTCGCGTGGCAAAGAAGGTGCTCGTTGTCGAGGACAACGAACTCAACCTGAAACTATTCTGCGACCTTTTGCGGGCGCATGATTACCTTGCCGAACCTGTACGCGACGGGCGCGAGGCGGTGGTGCGGGCGCGCGAATTCGCCCCCGACCTGATCATCATGGACATCCAGATGCCACACGTCACCGGCTATGAGATCATCCTCGAGCTCAAGGCGGACGACGTGCTGCGCGCGATCCCGGTGATGGCGGTCACCGCCTATGCAGGCCGCGAGGACGAGGACCGGATCCGTGCCGCGGGCGCGGACGCCTATATCTCGAAGCCGATCAGCCTCGCCCGCTTCATGGAAGCGGTGCGCGCGTTCATCTGAACGAACAACGAGACCTGCCGCGCAGGAACGCCAAAGGCCGCGGGTATCGCTACCCGCGGCCTTGCGATCGCATCGTAAACGCGCGACGGCATCGCCGCCGCGTCGACTTACTTGATCTTGGCTTCCTTGAACTCGACATGCTTGCGCACGACGGGATCATACTTGCTGAACGAGAGCTTCTCGGTCTTCGTGCGGGGATTCTTCTTGGTGACGTAGAAGAAGCCGGTGTCCGCGGTGCTGACGAGCTTGATCTTGACGGTAGTCGGCTTGGCCATGAGCCCAATCCTTAAGGCTGAAAATGCTAGGGCGGCAGCACGCATGCCACCGCCCGATCTGTCGCGGCGCATGGCGCATGCTGCCGGCCAAGTCAACCATATCACCCCATATTCGCCCCGGAATCCCGCATCACAGGGTGTTTAACCCCATCTTTATCGGCATGGGCGCATGATGCATCCCATAAGAAAGACAGGAGGCGGGATCATGGGGCAGGTTGCCGAGCGAGTCGCGGAATTCCAGGATCTGGCGCTGGTAAAGGCCGAGCTTGCGGCCCGGATCGCCGCGATCGACGTCCGCGCGCCCTATACCGGTGCGACCGATCTCGCGCCCGATATCGACGCGATCCGCCTGATCGCGCATCGCAACGGCATGAACCCCGCGGTGACCGTCACGCACTTCATCGATTCGGCACTGTCGCGCGGCGAACATGGCGCGCTCGTCCATGGCTGGCTGATGACGCTCAGCGACGCGATCTACAGCGAGCGGCAGGACGTCCAGGCCTGCCATGTCTTCGCGGCCGCCTGTTCGGTCCGGCTCGCGGGATGACCCGCGCATGACGCGTTAGCGATGGACGCGCTGATGGCGGCGCTCGTCGCCGCCGCGCTGGCGCAGGTCGGCGATCGGACCGCGTGGCTCGCCGCGATCCTGTCCGATCGGTATCGCAAGCCGCGGCTGGTGATCCTCGCCGCGGCGGTCGCGTTGCTGCTCGCGGGCAGCCTGGCGGTCGC
>NZ_JRVI01000096.1:0-9171 GCF_000783375.1 Sphingomonas sp. Ant20 | reverse complement strand
CCCGCCGCCAAGCCCCACACCGCCGCCCGCTGAAGCCACCGCCGCCGATCCCGACGCTGAACGGCGACCGCTTGGGCGGCCCTGCCTGCGTGGTGCGCGTAAAGGCGACGGTCGCGATCAGCATCGGCTTGGCACCCGGCGCGGGCGGGTTGTACCCGACCTTGATCAGCTGGCCCTGCACGGCGGCGGCATAGCTCTTGAACTCGAGGCTCGCAGGCGCGCCCGCGGTCAGCGGCTGGACCGCGATCGTGCCGCGGTCGAGCGGCTCGCCGAGGTGATAGCGCAAGACCTCGGTCGGCGGCAGCGACGGACCGGTCGCGCAGGCCGTGAGGGATGCGCCCGCCAGCGCGAGAACCATGATCGAACGAACCGCCATCGGGACTTCCTTAGAATGTTGCGCTACAGTAACGCTTGGACCAGCCGGGAGGGTTCCCGGCCGGAACGAGTGCGTCTGTTGCTTGACTTGGACACACCCCGCCATTAGGCGATCCCGTCTTTCCGCACACCTAGATTTGAAAAGAAGCGAATCGATCATGAAGATCCGCAATTCCCTGAAGTCGCTCAAGGATCGTCACCGCGATAACCGCGTGATCCGTCGTCGTGGCCGTACCTACGTCATCAACAAGACCAACCGTCGCTTCAAGGCACGCCAGGGCTAAACCCCTGAAGACCAGCGTCATTTTTGACGTCGGTCGTGTCCTGTACGATTGGGATCCCCGGATCCTGTACGAGCGCCTGATCGATGACGATCGGGCGCTCGACGCGTTCCTGCGCGATGTCGTCACGATCGATTGGCATTTCCAGCATGATGCTGGCCGCGACTTCGCCGACACCTCGGCGGAGCTTGCGGCGTTGCATCCGCAGCATGCCGATCTGATCGCCGTCTGGGGCCCGCGCTTCAACGAGAGTATCGGCCCGGCGATTGCGGGGATGCACGAGCTCGTCCGCGATCTCGACGCCGCCGACGTACCGCTGTTCGCGATCACCAATTTCAGCCACGAATTCTGGCCGCCGTTTCGCGCCCGCGAATCGGCGATGTTCGACCGCTTCCGCGACATCGTCGTGTCGGGCGACGAGAAGATCGTGAAGCCCGACCCCGCCATCTATCGGCTCGCGCTCGATCGATTCGGCGTGCGTGCGGACGAGACGGTGTTCGTCGACGACAATCCGGCCAATATCGCCGCCGCACGCGCGCTAGAGATCGAATCGGTGCTCTTCACCGATGCCGCCAGCTTCCGCTCGCGACTCATCGAGCTTGGCCTGCCGATTGCCGCTACGGGCGAAACGCCCCCGCGCTGAACCGTGCGCGCACGACGATGCGCGCCCGTACTTCCCATAGAAACGCCCGAAGACCGCGCATCGGATGTGCCGCGTCAGGACCGATCGTGTCGCCTGATATGGCAACCCACTCCGACGCCGCTGGCCAGCCGGAGAGTCACCTCGCCGCGCACGCGCCTACGACGAACCGCCTCCTTCCCGGGGCGGACAGAAGGAACATCACGACAACTGGTGGAAATGGTTGAGGAATGTTCATCATTTCTACGCTATAGAGAGGGTCACGGGATTGGGGTTTTTCGGGAATTTCGATGTACGATGAACAGGGCGCACGGCGAGATCGTCGTGCCATTCTAAAGAACGGTCTAGTATTGGCCGGTGCACTTGCAGTTCCGAGTGCGGTATCTGCAACACAACGTCTTACGGCACGCGATTTGAAGCCGATGACTCAGCCACCATTGCCGCGTTCGCCGGCGATGCCGATTTCGTCGTCGCGCGTCGTGCGCCCCGAATTGCTGCGCCAGGCGATGGCCGCGCTGGGTCGCAACGGCAGCCGGATCCCGCATCACGACCGGATCGCGATCGCCGATTTCACCGCCTCGTCGTCGCAGCCGCGGTTCCACTTCGTCGACCTCGCCAGCGGCCGCAGCACGTCGCTGCTCGTGTCGCACGGCAGCGGCTCGGACCCCGCGCATACCGGCTATCTCGAGCGCTTCTCGAACGCGTTCGGCTCGAATGCGTCGTCGGAAGGCGCCTTCGTGACCGACGATTATTATGTCGGCAAACATGGTCGGTCGCAGCGGCTGATCGGGCTCGATCGCACCAACAACAACGCACTCGGTCGGGCGATCGTCGTCCATTCGGCCTGGTATGCGAACAAGGACATGATCGCGTCGCACGGCATGCTCGGCCGCAGCCAAGGCTGCTTCGCGGTCGGCGAGAAGGACCTAGACCAGGTGTTTGCACGCCTCGGCCAGGGCCGTATGATCTTCGCCGCGAAGGTCTAAGGCGCACACGCCGGTTGGCGCATCGCGCGGCGTACGCCGCCGATCGCCCCGGACCATAGCAGCGCGGGCAGCCCGGCATAGCCAAGCCCGAGATGCGCCGGCCGTGCGGCAAGCAGGTCGGCGACCCCGAGCGTCCCCGCACGCAGGCCGGCCCGCCCGACACCGCGCCAGCGCCGCGCGGTTTCCCACCGGATCAGCCGGCGATCCTCCCCCGAACAGCGATGCCGTGCGAGAAACTCGGCCTGGATCACCCCCAGTGCGCTGCCCAGCGCCGTCAACGCAGCACGATCGCGCACCGCGCGCCGTGCCAGGATGTGCGCCACGATCAGCGCTGCGATCCGGTCCACCCGTTCACCGAACAGATCCGCATGCCGCTCGGCCAGAATCGCCGCGGCCACGGTCTCCATCCGCTCGGTGAACCGCTTCGAGACCCCGCCCGCGTGCACCCGGTACACCATCAGCGGCTCGTCGAGGCGTCCGATCGCGCCGAACCGGCCGATCCGCTGATACAGGTCGAAATCCTCCGCATAGAGCCGCTCGGGCCGCATGAACGGATCGAGCCGCCGCGCCGCGTCGCCGCGAATCATGACCGATGACCAGATCAGCGGGTTCTCGATTCCCGTCAGCCAGTCGATGAGCATGGGCGTGGTGATCGCGGCATGGTCGGACGGCCTGATCACGCCGTCGACGAGCAGGTCCGCCGCCGTCCCGAGCAGCACGGTCGCCGGGTTCGCCTCCAGATACGCGACCTGGCGGGCGAAGCGGTCGGGGCGACACAGATCATCGGCATCGAGTGCGGCGATATAGCGGCCCCGCGCTGCAGCGACCCCGGCGTTGCGCGCCAGCACGGGGCCGCCATTGACCGGCATCGCCACCAGCCTGACGCGCGGATCGGACCAGCCCGCAACGCAGGCGCGGGTCGCGTCGGTCGAGCAGTCGTCGACGACGATCACCTCGAAATCGGTGAAAGACTGCGCGGCGAGGCTGTCGAGCGTGGCGGGCAACAAGGCTGCGCCATTATACACCGGCACGACGACGCTGATGACCGGATCGGGCCTTGGGCGGACGGCATGCGTCATCGAGGGGGAGCGCTCGGCATCCCCCTCCCCTTGCACGGTCAGGCTTTAACGGGCGATTACGTAGAGTTACGCGGCCCGCCGCTCAGCGCGCCCCTCGCTCAGCCCTTCGCGATCCAGGCATCGCCGATTTCGCGCAGCATATCGAGCGGTACGCGCCCATAAGCGAGCACCGCCGCATGATAGGCCTTGAGGTCGAACGCCGTGCCCCTCTTAGCCTTGGCGCGCTCGCGGATATCGACGAACACCGAATGGCCAAGCTTGTAGCTCGCCGCCTGGCCCGGGTTGACGCAATAGCGCTCGACCTCGCGAGTCGCGAAGCCCTCCGCCTCGCCTTCCGCGTCGATGAAATGGCGGATCGCCTGTTCGCGGGTCCAGCGCAGGTGATGGATGCCGGTATCGACGACGCAGCGGTTCGCGCGGAACAGCTGGAATTTCAGATAGCCGAGCCGCCCGAGCGGATCGTCGTCATACATCCCGATCTCGTCCGCGAGCTGTTCGGCGTAGAGCGCCCAGCCCTCGCCATAGCCCGAAAAGCTCGTCATCTTGCGGATCAGCGGCAGCCGGGTGTTCGACAGCGCAAGCCCGCTCTCCATCTGATGCCCCGGCAGACCCTCGTGATAGACCGTCGTCGCGAGGCAGAATTTGGGCCAGTCGGCGCTGTCCTTCAGGTTAAAATAGACCAACCCCGGGCGCGAGCCATCGATCGCCGGTGGCTGCGCGAACGCCGCGGCGGCACCGGCCTCGGTCTGCGCAGGCACGCGCCGCACTTCGAAGCCATAAGGCGGCATCCGCTCGAACACGCTTGGCAGCTTCGCGCGGATCGCGGCGAGCCGGTCGTTGCAATAGGCGATCGCCTCGCGCTTGCCCGCATCGGTGTTGGGATAGAGCTGGTCGGGATTCTTGTAGAGCGCCGCCATCCGTGCGCCGATGCTGCCCTTGCTGTACCCCTGTTTGCGCAACAGCGTATCGAGCTGCGCCGACAGCATCTTCGCCTGGTCGAGCCCGAACCTGTACACTTCGTCGGGCGACAAATTGGTCGTCGTCGTCGCGTGCAGTGCGGCGGGATAGAAGGCGGCACCCTCCTTCAGCTTCCACACGCCGGCATCATGCGTGGCCGTCCGGCGGAGGTCGCGGGTCGCCGCAATCTGCCGGTCGAGCGCGGGCAGCACCGCCGCGTCATAGATTCGCGCGGCATCGCGGCCATAGCTTTCGCCCAGCCCCTTGGCCGCCGCGCGCCGGACGAGACTCTGCACGACCAGCGCCTCGCTTGCGGGCTGGCGCGTCTTGGTCATCTGGTCGAGCGCGAGGTCGAGGATGAAGTCGGGGGCGACCACGCCGACGCCCGCGTCATGCTGCATGCGCGCGGTGTTCGCGTCGATCTGTCCGGCAAACGCCTGGAGCCGCTGCAGATAGGCGTCGGCATCGCCCTTCGTCTCGATCCGGTGCTTGGTGTCGAGGAAATCGGGCACCGACTGATACGCACCCGACAGCTGCGACACGACATAGGGGCTGGGGCCATAGGACGTGCCGCCGAAATCGAACGCCTGCACCGCCGCCGCCGACCGCCGCGTATAGATCACGCAGTCGAGGTCGATCAGCTCCGCCGGCGACAGCCCGGCGCGGTCGATCGCTGCAAGCTGCGCCAGCTCGGCCCTGGTCTGGGCCTTCGCCGCGGCGATCCCCGCCGCCGACGGATCCGACAGCTTCGCGCGCAGATCGGCATTGGCGCCGGTGTCGAGCCCGAGCGAGGTCGCACTCTCGGGACTGCGCCGCAACTGCGCCTGAACGAGCTGGTCGAACAGTCGCGACAGCGGCGTCGCGGGCGCTCGGCCGCCTGCGCGAGCGCCGGCAACAGCGATGCCGCGCCGCCCAGCATCGTGCCGGCGAGCACCGCACGGCGATGGATCTTCAAACTCATCCCACTCTCCGAAATGCAAACGCCCGCCTTCCACCGGGAAGACGGGCCGTTCTTCGTCACGTCATGACGCCAGAGGCGATCAAGCGGTGCGCGTTCCCGACAGCGGGAAGCTGCCGAAGGCGCCTGCACCGACGGTGCCGGTCATCGTGTCGCCATCGACGGTCGCCTTGCAGTCGAGCGTCATCGGCATCGGCACGGTCATCGCCTGCTTCCAGCTCAGCGTGTCGCCATCGACCTCGCCGGTCACATCCATGCCGCCCATCGCACCCGACACCGCGCCCGAAAAGCTAGTGTCCGCGCTGTTCACGGTCAGCGTCATCTTCTGATCGCCCAGCGGCGACTTCACGACGCAATCCCAGCTGCCATCGACATTTGCCATGCTATTCTCTCCTTCGATTACTTGGCCTTGGCCGCAAGCGGCGTCACCGGAACCACCGGCAGCCCCGCGACCGAAGCCGCGCTCACGACCTCGACCGGCAACCCCAGGCTGTCAAGCTGCGGCTTGACCGTCTTGGCGTCGCCGACGACCACCCAGGTGAATTTCTTCACGTCGATGACGCCCGCGATCGCGGTGTTCAGCTGCGGCAAGGTCAGCGCGCCGTAGCGTCGCGTGATCGTCGCGTAATAATCGTCGGGGCGCTTCAACAAATCATTCTGCTGCATCGCGCCGAGCACCGCGCCCGACGTCTCGAAGCTGCCGGGCAACGCGCGAATCCCGCCGTCGATCGCCAGCCCGAATTCGGTCTTCGTCATCGGCTTGGTCGTCACGAACTGCGTCACGTCCTGCTGCAGCGCGGTGATCGACGGGCCGGTCTTGTCCGCCTGCACCCCGGCCGAAATGCCATAGGGCGCATCGAACGCGGCCGTCTGGAACCGCCCGCCCGCGCCATAGGACCAGTGCTTCTCCTCGCGCAGGTCCATGTTGATCCGGCTGAGGAAGCTGCCACCCAGCGCATCGTTCGCGGTGTTGAACACCAGCATGTCGTCGCTGCCCTTCAACCCGGTCCGCTGGCCCGCGAGGATCAGCGACTGCGGGCTGTTCGGCCGATCGACCAGCACGATCTTCGGTGTCAGCGGCGTGCGCGTCGTCGGGAAGCTCTTGACCCCCGCCGGCCCCTGCGCCGTCCAGTCGCCGAACCCGCGATCGAGCACCGCCCTGACCTCGGCGAGCGGGCGGTCGCTGACGACGAAGATCTTCGTCTTGTCGGGGCGCAGCCACGCCTGCTGGAACGCAACCAGGTCGGCGCGCGTCAGCGCGGCGACCGCCTTCGGATCACCGCCACCCTGTGCCTTGCCGTAAGGGGTATCGCCGTTGATCAGCTTCCCGATCACGCGGTTGCCCAGGCCTTGAGGGCTGGTCAGTTCCTGCTGGATGCCGGCCAGCTGCTGATTGCGGACCCGGCCGACCTCCTCGTCCGCGAAGGCCGGATTGCGCGCGATATCCGCAAACAGCGCGACCGCGGGCGTCAGGTTCGCGCTCGGCACGCTCATCGACAGCGTCGTCCGGTCGAGCGAGGTGCCCGTCCCGATCGACGCGCCCAGCCGCTCGCGCGCCTCGGCCAGCGCGATGCCGTCGAGCGTCCGCGTCCCCTCGTCCATCACGCTCAGCGTCAGCTGCTGCGTGCCGAGCTTGTCCGCGACATCCGCGGCATAGCCCGCGTCGAAGCTCAGCACCGCCTGCGTGATCGGCACCGCGTCGCGACGCGCATAGACGAGCTCGATCCCGTTCGACAGCCGCGCGCGCTCGACCGCGGGAAAGGCAAGCCCGGTCAGCGTGCCGACCGCGGGAATACCGCCGGCGCGCGTGCCCTTGACCGGCGTCTCGGCCGCGGGCTTCACCGCGACCGCAGGCGGCACGACCGCCTCCTCATATTTGTCGCGCTCGCCGTCGACCACGGTCAGCGTGTAGGCGGGGCGCGTCAGCCAGCGCGTCGCGGCGGCCTTGACGCTCGCCGGCGTCTGCGCCGCGATCGCCGCCAGCTCCTTCTTGTAGTGGCCCGGGTCGTTCGCATAAAGCGCGCCGCCCGCCAGCGCGACCGCCTTGCCGCCGAACCCGCCGACCGATTCATAGCCGCGGATCCGGCCCGCAACGGCCTGCGTCTGGACGCGCTGGATCTCGTCCGCGGTCGGTCCGGTCTTCAGGAAATCGGCAAGGATCTCGTCTAACCGCTTCGACACGACCGCGGGGTCGACGCCCGGCCGCACGATCGCGCGGATCGTGAACATGCCGATCTGCGCCATGTCGCTATAGCCGGCGGACACGTTGACCGCGAGTTTCTCCTTGCGGACCAGCGCATTGTCGAGCCGCGACGAGGCGAGCCCGCCCAAGACCGTACCGCCGACGTCGAGCGCCGCGGCGTCGGGATCGAGCATCCCCGGCACCGCCCAGTTCTTGGTGATCATCACCGCGGCGACGCGGTCCTTCATCACCTCGTTCACCGGCGCGGCGAGCGTCGGCACCGTGACGGTCGGCAGGACTGACTTGGGGCCCGTCTTGATATCGCCGAAATATTTCTCGACCAGCGGCCGCGCGGTCGCCGCATCGACGTCGCCCGCGAGCACAAGCACCGCATTGTTGGGGCCGTAATGCGAGCGGAACCAGTCCTTCACATCGGCAAGGCTGGCGCGGTCGAGATCCGCCATCGACCCGATCGGGGTGTGGCCATAGGGCGTGTCCGCGGGGAACAGCCCGCCGAACAGCTTGTACTGGACGAGGCCGTATGGCTGGTTGTCGCCCTGGCGCTTCTCGTTCTGGACGACGCCGCGCTGCTCGTCGAGCACGCCCTGCGTGATCGCGCCGGTCAGATGCCCCATCCGGTCGCTCTCGAGGAACAGCGCGCGCTCGAGCGCGGCGGCGGGGACCGTCTCGAAATAATTGGTTCGGTCGAACGAGGTCGTGCCGTTAAAGTCGGTCGCCCCGACCTCCTTCAGCGGCGCAAAGAAATCGCCCGGCGCATTCTCGCTGCCGTTGAACATCAGATGCTCGAACAGATGCGCAAAGCCCGTGCGGCCCTGCGGCTCGTGCTTCGACCCGACGTCATACCAGACCGATACCGCGACGACCGGCGCCTTGCGGTCGGTGTGCACGATCACGCGCAACCCGTTCTTCAGCGTGAACTGCTGATAGGGAATATCGACCGAGGTGACGAGCGTGGCGACCGGTGCAGGCTTTGCGACCTGCGCGCCAACCGGCGCGACAAGCGCGGCGGTGGCGACGCCAGCTAGGGCCAAGAGCTTCAACGACATGGATCTTTCCCCGGAATACGACGACTGTTATACCAAGGTATAACAGTGGATCGCCGCCCCGCAAGCTGCCGCCTTCGCGGTTGGCGCGGATCTCGATCGATCCTTTGCGCCACGACCTGCGCCGCCCGCCCGTACCATTGCCGGATCCGCTCCAGTGGCTAGCGCAGCAGCCCCGCAGCGCGGAGCGCACCGTTGATCATGTCGCCGACCTGCGATCGGCCCGGACTGTGGCTCCATGGGTGCGGACGGGGCGATGCGGGCTTCGGCTTCGCGCGGGTCGCCGCCGCGCGCGCCGATGGGCGCTCGATCAGCCCGAAGAACGCGGCGCTGTGCAACGTCGACGAGATCCCCGCCTCCAGCATGTGCGGACCCGGCTGGCCGAGGCCGTCAGCGCCCGTCGTGGCCAGCGGTGTGCCATGGCCCAGCCCGCGGATCCGATACTCCTCGACCGCGGCACGGCCCTGCGCGTCGCGCCAGAGGCGATGGGCATGGCCTTCGACCTGTTCGACCTCGTCGGGTGCGTAGGCGAGCCCGTGCACGCCGCGCCACTGTGCGACGATCGCATCGGCATTGGCGGGCACCACGGTCGCATCGGCATCGCCGTGCCAGACCGAGACGCGTGGCACACGTCCGCCGGCCGGCGCCG
>NZ_JRVI01000095.1:0-9695 GCF_000783375.1 Sphingomonas sp. Ant20 | reverse complement strand
CACGGCCGGCGGGGTGCATCCTGCACGGCCTCCGCAGGCGCGGGCGCGACTTGCGCGTCGGCCTGCGCGGCCACGAAAGCGAGAGTCGAGGCGGCCAGCGCCAGCGCGGTACGATAGGCAGTCATGTCGAAGTCCCTGTTGGCGATCGTTCTGTGACGATCTTTCGCGTGCACGAAGATGCACAACGCATTCACCCGGCCCGATAGGTCCCAAGCGACTGTGCGATAAGTGAAAAGAATGCGCGACCGGATGCGCGGGCTGCAACGGGGCATCGCGGCGGCGACATCGAACCGTCACCGTAACGACGCGGGGGCGTCACGGATCTGGTTAATGGATCCCCCCGAGGCTGCGCGGTCGCGGCCAAGGGGACGCTTCATGACCTATCTCTCCACCTTGCTCACGGGCGTCGCCACGGTCGCGATCGCAGTCACGGCGCCGGCGGCCGCGCAGACCGCAGGCGACCCTGCGACGCTGCCGGTCGCGACGCCCGCCGCCGACGCGCCGCCGGGTGACGAGATCGTCGTGCTCGGCTTTGGCGAGAGCCGCCAGGTGCAGAGCGTGACCGGCGCTGATCTCTCGCGGCTGACGCCGGGGTCGAGCCCCTTGAAGGCGATCGAGAAGCTGCCGGGCGTCAATTTCCAGGCCGCCGATCCGTTCGGCGCCTATGAATGGGCGGTCCGGATCTCGCTGCGCGGGTTCAACCAGAACCAGCTCGGCTTCACGCTCGACGGCGTGCCGCTCGGCGACATGAGCTATGGCAACGTCAACGGCCTGCACATCAGCCGCGCGATCATTTCGGAAAACGTCGCGCGGACCGACGTGGCGCAGGGGGCGGGCGCGCTCGGCACCGCCTCGACCAGCAATCTCGGCGGTACGATCGAATTCTTCAGCGACAGACCGCGCGACACGCTGAACGTCACCGGCGGCGGCACCTATGGCTCGAACGACACCTATCGCGGCTTCGCGCGGATCGACAGCGGCGATCTCGGCGGCGGGCTGAAGGGCTATCTGAGCTACGGCTTTCTCACCACCGACAAGTGCAAGGGCGCGGGCGTCCAGCGCCAGCACCAGGCGAACGGCAAGATCGTCAAGGATCTGGGCAGCTCGGCAGCCTGTCGGCGTTCCTCAACTTCTCCGACCGGCGCGAGCAGGATTACCAGGATCTGAGCTACGACATCATCCGCCGCCGCGGGCTGGGCAATGACAACATCGCCGACAATTATCCGCTCGCGCTGCAGATCGCGAAGGTCGCGCAGAACCAGGCGGCAGCCGCGGCCGGCGCGGCACAGCCCTGGGCGGGCGTCGGCACCGCGTTTCCCGCCGGGATCGGCACGGTCGACGACGTCTATTTCGACGCCGCGGGCGTCCGTCGCGATTATCTGGGCGGGGTCACGTTCGACGCCAACCTCACCCCCGGCCTGACGCTCAGGACCACCGGCTATTATCACGACAACAAGGGTCAGGGATCGTGGATCACGCCCTATTCGCCGACCCCGGCCGGCGCCGCCAATGCCGATGGCACGCCGATCGCCGCCGCCAGCCCGCTCGGCTTCCGCACCACCGAATATGCGATCAAGCGCGGCGGGGCACTCAGCAACCTCGCCTATGAAACCGGCGCGAACACGCTCGAGCTCGGCGGCTGGTATGAAAGCAACAGCTTCACCCAGGCACGCCGCTTCTACAGCATGACCGATACCGCGACGCCGAACCGCGACGTACTGAAGTTCCAGGACAATCCCTATGCGACGCAATGGGACGGCAAATACACCACCGACACGATCCAGTATCATGTCGGCGACACGCTCCGCCTCGCCGACGATCGGCTGACCCTCAATGCCGGGTGGAAGGGTTTCACCGTCACCAACCGTGCGATCATGCTGCCCGCGACGACCTCGCCGCTCGCGGTCGGGCGGATCTCCGCCAAGGACTGGTTCCAGCCCCAGGCCGGGCTGCTGTTCAAGCTCGCGCCGGGCACCGAGCTGTTCGCGGACTATAAGGAAAACGTCCGCGCCTATGTCTCGTCGGCGACAACCGGGCCGTTCTCGACCACGCAGGCCGGGTTCAACGCGATCCGCGACCGGCTGAAGCCCGAACGCTCGAAGACCGCGGAAGGCGGGCTGCGCTTCCGCCAGGGCCCGGTCCAGGCCTCAGCGGTCGGCTATTATATCGACTTCTCGAACCGGCTGCTCGGCTTTGCCAATGGCGCGGGGATCATCGGCAACCCGGCGACGCTCAACAATGTCGGCAGCGTCCGCACCTATGGCGCGGAGGTCGCGCTGACTTACCGGGTGTTCACGCCGCTGTCGCTGTTCGCGAGCTATTCGTACAACAACTCGCAATATGCCGACGACGTGCTCGACGCGCGCGGCGCCGTGCTGGTCGCGACCGACGGCAAGACCGCGGTCGACAGCCCCGAGCACATGGTCAAGGGCGAGATCGTGTTCGAACAGTCGGGCGTCACCGCACGCGTCGGCGCGGACTATATGAGCAAGCGCTACTTCACCTATCTGAACGACCAGTCGGTGCCGGGCCGCGTGCTCGTCGATGCCAGCATCGGCTACCGCTTCGAGGGGGACGGCCCGCTTCACGGCGTGTCGATCGAGGGCAGCGTCACCAACCTGACCGACAAGGGCTATATCTCGACGATCGGCTCGAACGGCTTCACCGCCAGCGGCGACAACCAGACGCTGCTGGCCGGTGCACCGCGCCAGGTGTTCGTGTCGCTGAAGAAGGGGTTCTGACGCACGGGCCGGATCGGGACGCGTACGCCCCGGTCCGGCACGCCCGCGTTCAGAACGCCGCGGACAGCCCCGCGAACGCGGTCACACTGTCGCGGTCGTCGCGCAGCGCATAGCCCGCGACGCCCGCGCGCAGCGACAGCGCGCCGGCGACCTGTCCGTCGACCCCCATCGCATAGCTCATGTAATTGCGATCGGCGCGTTCGACGCTGCTGGTGAAGCGGATCGGTGCGCCGGTCGGGGTCATCGTCAGGGTGCGGGGATCGTCGTCGAACTCGCGCTCATAGCCTGCCCGGACGAAGACGCGGACCGGCTCGCCCGGCAGCGACCGCACGACCGCGCCGAACCGGCCCGTCAGGCTCTCGATCTGCTGGCGACCGAACGCCGCCGCGGTCGACAGTCCGCCCGCCTCGGCATAGCCCGCCAGCCGGACGCGGTCATATTGCACCGCCAGATCGGGTCCGAAGGCGAGACCGCCGGTGCGGACCAGGTCGAGCGCGCCCGTGATCCGGCCCGCGACGTAATTGCCGTCGGTCTCGCCGTCATGCGTGCGGATCGTCGGCCCGAGCTGCACGCTGCGCCGGATCTGGCGATAGTCGATCTCGCCATAGGTCCCGTCCGCCAGCAGCCGGACCGGCCCCAGCTCGCCGCGCGCATAGCCGCTCGCGGACCAGGCGCGCGGCTTGTAGCGTCCCGCCCCGTTCTGGAAATCGCCCGTCCCGTCCGAATAGGCGCCTGCGATCCCGACGCCCGAGCTTCGCCAATCGCGAGGTCCGCGCCGAGCGTCCCGCTGAAGCCCCGCTCGTTGATGCCGACGCGCTGCGCCGAATTGCCACTCGCGTAATAATGATAGGCCGCACCGCCGAACACCGACAGCGCGCGACCGTCGCGCTGCGATCCGCCGCGTTCGGGCCCCTCGAGCAGGTCGCGTTGCGCACGGAACATCGCCTGCGCCGCATAGCCGAGCCCGGCGATCTGATCGGGTGCCTGGACGAGGCTGGCGATCGCCTGCCCCTGGATCCGCTGCGTGATGCCCGCGGGGTGGACGCTGTCGGCGAGGATATAGGTCTCGTTCGCATTGGGCGTGACCAGGGTTGCGCGCGTGCAGGCGAGCGACGAGGGCACGGTGCACGCGACCCCGGTGATGTTGGTGTAGCCATAGGTCGCCGGGCTCGTCACCAGTTCGTTGAACAGCCGGTCGGTATCGAAATACAGCGCGTTGACGTTCGCTGCCGCGAGCGCTGCCGCATAGGTCCGGTTGAACAGCGCGAGCCCCGCCGCGCCGCCGGTCTGCACCGCGAGCGTCACGATCCGCTGCGCGCCCGCGCCCTGCAGCCGGCTGACCTGCGTGGCGAGCTGAGTCGCGGCGGTGGTCAGGATCTCCGGGTTCGCGCCGCCCCCGGCCTGGAACGCGAAATAGTCGTTGCCGCCGCCCTGCACATAGACGAGGTCGCGCGGCCCGAACGTGCCGCCCGCGCCGAGGAAGTTGGTGATCTGAGTCGTGATCGGGATCGACAGCGCGTTCGCCGCGGTCACGCGCGCGCCGCCGACCGCATAATTGGTCCCGCCCTGGCCATAGACCGGGGTCAGCGGCAGCCCGAGCCGCGCCGCGACCACTTCGGGTGCGACCGGATCGGGGTTGGTCGTGAAGCTGCCCGCGTCGCGCGGCAACCGCGGGTCGAGCGTCAGATAATAGCCCCCATCGGCCAGGCTGTCGCCGAACACGACCATGCGGTTGACCGGTGCGGCGGCGGCGGTCGCACCGCTCGCGGTCTGGGCCTGCGCGGGGGATGCGATCGCCAGGGTCGTGCCCAGCAGCGCCGCGACGGCGGACATCGTTTTCATAGATCCTCTCCTGTGCGGCAAGGGGTCGTTGCCCCCTGCTCTGGCACTGTCGTGGATCTGTCACATTGTGACGTCAAGCCGTCTCGCGCAGGGCCTCAGCCGTCGAGCTGTGCGCGCGTCGTCGCGCCGACGCGCATCCCGGTCACGCTGACGACCAGCGTCTCCATCTGCGCCTCGACGAACCCCGCGGCAAGAAACGCGCGGATCTCGGTCATCGGCAGCGCGAAGCCGCGCCGCCACGCATAGACCGCCATCCGCCGCAGCGCCTCGAGCCGCGGATCGGCGAGCTGCGACCGGCTGCCCAGCCCGAACAGCCCGCCCATCGCGCGCGACACCGGACCGGGGCTGGCAAGACTGCGCAGCGTGTCGCGCTTGGCGAGCGCGATGACGCTCCATTCGAGCGCGGAAAACCCCGCCGTCTCGTCGGCGGCGTCACCTGCGAGATCGACCACCAGATCGGCGGCCAGATCCGCGGCGAGGTTCGCGGCCGGATTTACCGGCGCGGCGGCTGCAACCCGCGCGGCGTTGCGCGTGCCACAAGGTGCGGCGAACTGCGTGTCGAGGTCGAGATAGGCCATGAATATCCCCTTTCGGATCGGGCAGCACCGGACCTGCGTCGATGGAGGGTCCATCGGCACGGCATGGGGCAGCGCGGGTGCGGTCGTGGTGACGGTGTCGTTCCGACGTCGGAGCAACCTTCGATACCGAGCGGTATACAAACCGATCGACCCGAACGTCAACCGCCTTCTGTACCGGTCGGTAGTTTTTATGCGTCGGGGTTCCCCGCCGCCCCGCCCCAAGAAATCGACTGAGCGACATCAACTTGCCCGGCGGCCGACGACGAGCCGTCGCTGTGTTGCGACGAACCGCCCGGCGCCCGCCGGCTCCCCGCCAGACTGACGCGTTGAGACAGCATCTTTGGACAGGAGAACGGACATGTCGCAGTCCCCTACCGACCATACCGACGACGCGCCCCCGACGACCTGGAAGAAGGGCGACCCGATCGCCGCGGAGGGCCTGCCGACCACGACCGGGGACAGCATCGTCGGCCGCACGGTGACGATCAATCGCCCGGCGGCCGAGCTGTTCGCCTATTTCCGCGACTTCACCAACCTGCCGCGCTTCATGGAAAACGTCGTGTCGATCACCCCGATCGACGCCACGCGGTCGCACTGGGTGGTCAAGGCGCCCGCCGGCCGCACGGTCGAATGGGACGCGGTCGTGACCGACGAGACGCCCGACCGGGTGATCGCCTGGACGTCCGAACCCGGCGCCGATGTCGCGAACAGCGGCCGGGTCGAGTTTCGTAACGCCGGCGCGCGCGGCACCGTCGTCACCGCGACGATCGTCTATGATCCACCCGCCGGCATCGTCGGCAAGATCGTCGCCAAGATGTTCCAGCGCGAACCCGCGATCCAGGCGCGCCGCGACCTGCGCCGGTTCAAGCAACTGATGGAGACCGGCGAGATCGCGACCGGCTCCTTCACCCGCAAACAGCATGACGAGGAGTTCGCCTGATGCGCGCATTGGCATGGCATGGCCGCCACGACGTCCGCGTCGACACGGTCGACGACCCCGAGATCCTCAACCCGCGCGACTGCATCATCAAGGTGACGTCGACCGCGATCTGCGGCTCCGACCTGCATCTCTATGATGGCTATATCCCGACGATGCAGGCGGGCGACATTCTCGGCCACGAATTCATGGGCGAGGTCGTCGAGACCGGCCCCAAATCGACGCTGAAGAAGGGGCAGCGCGTCGTCGTGCCGTTCACGATCGCGTGCGGCAGCTGCTATCACTGCGGCAAGCATCAATATTCCGCGTGCGACAACGGCCTGCCCGCGGACAATCAGGACATCGCGCAGGAGCTGTACGGCCAGCCGATGAGCGGGCTGTTCGGCTATAGCCACATGACCGGCGGCTATGCGGGCGGCCAGGCGGAATATGTCCGCGTGCCGTTCAGCGATGTCGGCCCGATCGTGATCCCCGACGGGATCGAGGACGACAAGGTGCTGTTCCTGTCCGACATCCTGCCGACCGGCTGGCAGGCGGCGGAGAATGCGCAGATTGAGCCCGGCGATACCGTCGCGGTCTGGGGCTGCGGTCCGGTCGGGCTGTTCGCGGTCCAGTCGGCGTTCCTGATGGGCGCCGAGCGCGTCATCGCGATCGACCATTTCCCCAAGCGCCTCGCCCTCGCCAAGCGGTTCGGCGCGGAGACGATCAACTTCGAGGAAAGCGCGGTCTATGAGGCGCTGATGGCGATGACCGGCGGGATCGGTCCCGATGCGGTGATCGACAGCGTCGGACTGGAGGCGCACGGCTTCTTCGTCGACAACGTCATCGACCAGATCAAGAAGTCGACCTTCCTCGGCACCGACCGCGCACACGCGATCCGCCAGGCCATCATCGCCTGCCGCAAGGGCGGCCGCGTCTCGATGCCCGCGGTCTATGGCGGGCTCGTCGACAAATTCCCGCTCGGCGCGTTCATGGAGAAGGGGCTGACGCTCAAGACCGGCCAGACGCACGTCCAGCATTACATGCCCGCACTGCTCAACGCGATCCTCGAGGAGAAGATCGACACGACCTTCCTCATCTCGCACCGCATGGATCTCGAGGAGGCGCCGCAGGGCTACAAGATGTTCCACGACGACCAGAACGAAGTGACCAAGGTCGTGCTCAAGCCCGGCTTCAACTGAGAGGATATCGACCCATGGCTACAGCATCACCACACGGCAAATTCGCCGTCATCACCGGCGCCTCGACGGGCATCGGCTTCGAACTCGCGACGATTGCGGCGCAGGACGGCTATGACATCCTCGTCGTCGCGGACGAGGCGCTGATCGAGGCGGCGGCGGCCGACTTTCGCCAGTTCGGGACCACGGTAACGGCGCTCGAGGCCGACCTGTCGACCACCGACGGCGTCGACGCGCTGCTCGCGGCGACCAACGGGCGCCAGATCGACATATTGTGCGCCAATGCCGGCCGCGGGCTGGGACACGGTTTCCTCGATCAGAGCGTCGCCGACTGGCGCGCGGTGATCGACACCAACATCATGGGCACGCTGTATCTGGTACAGAAGGTGCTGCCCGCGATGGTCGCGCGCAACGACGGCAAGCTGCTCGTGACCGGGTCGGTTGCGGGCTATATCCCCGGCGCGTTCCAGGCGGTGTATAACGGGTCGAAGGCGTTCATCGACAGCTTCACCGAAGCGCTCCGCAACGAGATCAAGGATGCGGACGGCGTCACGCTGACCACGCTGATGCCGGGGCCGGTCGACACCGAATTCTTCGACCGCGCCGACATGAACGACACCGATGTCGGCACCGATCCGAACAAGCGCTCGCCTGCCGATGTCGCGCGCGATGGCTGGGACGCGCTGATGGCGGGCAAGGGCTCGGTCTTCTCGGGCTGGATGACCAAGCTGCAGGGCGTGATCGCCAATGTCGTCCCCGGCTCGGTCCTCGCCGAGCAGCATCGCAAGATGGCCGAACCCGGCAGCGCGAAGGACTGATCGCGGCATGAGGCGACGCGGCGGGCTTCGGTCTGCCGCGTCGTTTGCCACGATAAAGATCGGCATGGTAAGTCGGCGGTTCAGCCAGGAGCCCCTTCGTGCCCGATCAACCGCCATCATCCGATACCGTCCCCCCGCCCCTCCCGCTCGACGAGCAGCTCTGCTTTTCGCTTTACGCCGCAACGATCGCGATCAACCGCGCGTACAAGCCGATGCTCGACCAGCTCGGCATCACCTATCCACAGTTCCTCGTGCTCCAGACGCTGCACGAGGCGGAGGATGGCCGGACGATCGGCGCGATCGCCGAACGGCTCGCGCTCGAACCGAGCACGATCACGCCGCTCGCCAAACGGCTGGAGGCGGCGGGGCTGGTCACGCGGCTGCGCAACCCGGCGGATGAGCGGCAGATGCATGTCCGGCTCACCCCGGCGGGCCAAACCTGCTGGGCGGGTACCGGGTGCCTCGGGCCGATGATCGTCGATCGCAGCGGGATGACGCCCGACCGGCTACGCGCACTCAACGCCGAGGTCACCGCGCTGCGCCGCGCGCTCGGCGATCCGGATACCGCAGGACGCTAGCCCCCCGCCGCCGGACCCGCCGACGTGCAATGCCGCCGATGCTTTCCCATATAGGTCAGGAACCTGACACGATCGGGGCACGAACGGAGACGAAGCATGGCAGGCGGCTGGACGCGCGATGGCGCGGTGCAGGATCAGATCGACGATACCGTGATGGATGCGGTGATGGCGGCGCGTGCGCGGATGCCGGTCGGCGAGAGCGAGGAACAGTGCATCGCCTGTGGCGACGACATTCCGGAAGGGCGGCGCCAGGCCGTGCCGGGTGTACGGACGTGCATCGCCTGCCAGAGCGGTCGCGATCGGCCCGCGGCCTCGCTGTTCAACCGCCGTGGCAGCAAGGACAGCCAGCTTCGCTGATGCGGAGGGTGTTGGGGGATCGCGTGCCGCTTGGGTCGGCGCTAGAGGTGACGCCATGCTGACGACGACCGCGCTGCAACCGCTGGCCCATGACCTTGACGAGACCGCGCCCGATTTCGTCGTGATCGACGTCGAGACCGCCTGCGCGCGCGTCAGCAGCATCTGCCAGGTCGGGATCGTCGGCTTCCGGAACGGTGCCGAGGTCTTCGCCTATGAGACGCTGGTCGATCCGCGCGACGAGTTCCACGCGTTCAACACGCGGATCCACGGCATCGCCGCGCATCATGTCGTCGGCCAGCCGAGCTTTGCCGACATCCATGCGACGGTGACCGCGCATCTGTCGGGGCGGACCACGGTCGCGCATTCCTATTTCGACAAGGGGGCGCTCGCCGCCGCCTGCCGCGTGCATGATCGCCCGGCGATCGAGACGACCTGGCTCGACAGCGTGCGAGTCGCCAAGCGCGCCTGGCCCGATCTGGCGAACCACAAGCTCGGGCAGCTCGCGCGCTATCTCGGGATCGAGCATCGCCACCATGACGCGCTGAGCGATGCGCGCGCCGCGGGCTGGGTGATCGTCAAGGCGATCGACCATACCGGGCTTACGCTCGCCGACTGGCTCGCCCCGCCGCGCGTCGCCGGCCCCGCCCCCGCCGCGGCGCTCGACGG
>NZ_JRVI01000094.1:0-11632 GCF_000783375.1 Sphingomonas sp. Ant20 | reverse complement strand
CACTGCCTGTTCCAGACGCATGTCGCGAACGGCAAGCTCTCGCTCCAGCTCTACCAGCGCTCCGGCGACATCTTCCTCGGCGTGCCGTTCAACATCGCCAGCTACGCACTGCTGACGCACATGCTCGCGCAGCAATGCGGACTCGAGGTCGCGAGTTCATCTGGACCGGCGGCGACTGCCACCTCTATTCGACTCATCTCGAGCAGGCGCGACTGCAACTCGGCCGCACCCCGGCCCGCTCCCGCGGCTTGAGATCGTACGCACGCCGGACTCGATCGACGCATATGAGTATGAGGATTTCGTACTCCACGATTACGTCGCGCAGCCGCACATCAAGGCGCCCGTCGCGGTCTGAACCCGCCGCCCGAACAGAGAGCGAATCGCAATAGGAACCCGTGACGGCGCGCGCGGTTGACCGTCCGAACCCATTCGGAAGGCCATCATGGACATCACCCAGCTCATCCTCGACGAACATGCCCAGCAGCGCGCGCTGTTCGCACAGATCGACAGCATCGACGCCAAGGACACCGAGGCGCTGTCGGCACTGTGGACCCGCCTCAAGAACCTGCTCGACGCGCATGCCGAGGCGGAAGAGCGCTTCTTCTACCCGCGGTTGATGAAGATCGGCACCGGCGGCAACGACGCCGACTCGGCCGCCGAGGAGACCGAGGACGCGATCGAGGATCACAACGACATCCGCGAAACCGGCGAAGCGGTCGACAAGCACCCGGTCGGCTCGGACGCGTGGTTCGAGGCGGTCGGCGAATGCAACAAGGCGAACAGCGATCACCTCGCCGAGGAAGAGCGCCAGGGCCTGACCGACTTCCGCAAGCATGCGACGCTGGAAGAGCGGCACGAGCTGGGCGTCCGGTTCGCGGCGTTCGAGGCGAACCACCTGAACGGCGTGAAGGTCGTCGAGAAGGATCCCGAGGCGTACGTCAAGGAACACGCTCCGAACTGATCCACCCGCTTCTTACCACCCGCGAAGGCCGGGGTCAACGGTGGAAAGGTGGTCGTAACGGAGCGCCGTCTTTCACCACCGACGTCCCCCAACTGGGCCCCGGCCTTCGCCGGGGTGGTGATACAAGCATAGCCCCCCGCCCCCATATCCGGCATGATACCCGCATGATCACCTTCTACCTCGCCCGCGCCAGCAACGGCGTCATCGGCCGCGACGGCCAGCTCCCCTGGCGCCTCCCTGCCGATCTCAAGCGCTTCAAGGCGCTTACGATGGGCAAGCCGATGGTGATGGGCCGGAAAACGTTCGAGAGCTTCCCGAGCCCCCTCCCCGGCCGCCGCCATATCGTCCTCACCCGCGGCCACTGGCACGCCGACGGCGCGGAAGTGGCGCATTCGATCGACGAGGCGCTCGCGATGGCCGGCGACGACGTCGCGGTGATCGGCGGCGCGCAGATCTATGCGCAGCTGCTTCCCCATGCCGACCGGATCGAGCTCACCGAAGTCCATGACGAACCCGAAGGCGACGCCTTCGTCCCCGCGTTTGACGGCTGGCACGAGATCGCCCGCGAAGACCACCCGGGCGAAAAGCAGCGCCCACCCTACAGCTTCGTCACCCTCACCCGCCGGTAAAGACTGTTCTCCGGCGACGGCGGGAGCTCGGACTGGACTCCCGCCTTCGCGAGACAACAAGGAGGCGCGGGAGACAACGACACGGAAGGACTATCGTCATCCGCGGCGTCTGGGTACTGACCCGTGCATGCAACGGCTCGACGGTGGCGCATCCATCCCTTCGCATCTGGCGGACGGGATCGTGGCGCTGGGTAATTTCGACGGATTCCATCTCGGTCACCAGGCGGTGGTCGCGCGCGCGATCGCGTGGGCCAAGGCGGAGGGTCGCCCCGCGCTGGTGGCGACGTTCGATCCGCATCCGGTCCGCCATTTCCGCCCTGATACGCCCCCCTTCCGCCTCACGACGCTCGACCAGCGCGAGCGGCTGTTCGCAGACGCTGGCGCCGATGCGATGGTGGTGTTCCACTTCGACGGCGATCTCGCCGCGCTGACCGCCGAGCAGTTCGTCGCCGACCGGCTCGAACGCAATCTGCGGATCGGCGGCGTGGTGACGGGCGAGGATTTCACCTTCGGCCATGCCAAGAGCGGCACGGTCCACACGCTCGCCGCGCGCGGGCCGGTCCACGGTTTCCGCGCAGAAACGGTCGGCGCGGTTGCGCTGGATGGCGAGACGGTGTCCTCGACCCGGATCCGCGAGGCGCTGCGTGCCGGCGACATGGCGACCGCGACCCGGCTGCTGACGCGTCCGTTCGCGATCGAGGGCGTGGTGCAGCATGGCGACAAGCTCGGCCGCACGATCGGCTATCCGACTGCCAATCTCGACATGGGCAACTATCTGCGCCCCGCCTACGGGATCTACGCGGTGACCGGCCAGCTGGAGGACGGGCGCGTGCTGAAAGGCGCGGCGAACCTCGGCATCCGCCCGAGCTTCGATCCGCCGAAGGAACTGCTCGAACCGCATTTCTTCAATTTCACCGAGAATCTGTACGGGCAGACGATCGAGGTCGCGCTGATCGACTATCTGCGCCCCGAGGCGAAGTTCGACAGCCTCGACGCGCTGATCGCGCAGATGGACATCGACTGCGACCGCGCGCGCACCATCCTCGGCTGACTGCGCCACTGCTGGTGCGTGCGGGAGGGGGGATGGCAACGGGCCCCCGGCTCGGCTACAGCCCGCCCCACCTATGACCGACGCACCCGCCCCCGCCGCGCGCGATTATCGCGACACCGTCTTCCTGCCGAAGACCGACTTCCCGATGAAGGCCGGTCTCGCCGCCAAGGAGCCGGCGATCCTCGAGCGCTGGGCAAAGCTCGGCATCTACGACCGGCTGCGCGAACAGCGGCTCGGGCGCGAGCGGTTCATCCTGCACGACGGCCCCCCGTACGCGAACGGCGACATCCACATGGGCCATGCGATGAACAAGGTCCTGAAGGATATCATCGTCCGCTCGCAATCGCTGATGGGCAAGGACGCGCCCTACGTCCCCGGCTGGGACTGTCACGGCCTGCCGATCGAGTGGAAGGTCGAGGAAGCGTATCGCGCGAAGAAGCTGAACAAGGACGACGTCCCCGTCGACCAGTTCCGCGCCGAATGCCGCGCCTATGCCGAAAAATGGGTCGCCGTGCAGAAGGGCGAGTTCGAGCGGCTCGGCGTGATGGGCGACTGGGCCGATCCGTACCTCACGATGAAGTACGACGCCGAGGCGACGATCGTCGCGAACTGCTCAAATTCGCCGAGAGTGGCCAGCTGTACCGCGGTGCGAAGCCCGTGATGTGGTCGCCGGTCGAAAAGACCGCGCTCGCCGAGGCCGAGGTCGAATATGAGGACATCGTCTCGACGCAGATCGACGTTGCCTTCGAGATCGTCGACGCGCCGAACGCGCCCGAACTGGTCGGCGCGCATGCGGTGATCTGGACGACGACGCCGTGGACGATCCCGGTGAACCAGGCGCTGAGCTATGGAGCCGAGATCGAGTATGTCTGCGTGCTTGCGGACGATCGCTATGTCGTGATCGCCGAGCATCTGCTTGATAGCGTTCGCACGCGCATTGGCTTCGATCTTTGGTCGGAGAACATCAAGTGGCGCGGTAAGGGTTCGCAACTGGAAGGCGCGACCGCACGCCACCCGATGCACACCCTCGGCGGGTTCTTCGCGAAGCCCCGCCCGTTCCTCCCCCGGCAGCTTCGTCACCACCGACGCGGGCACCGGGCTCGTCCACATGGCGCCGGATCACGGCGAGGACGATTTCGAGCTCTGCAAGCAGTACGGCATCGACCCCGTCTTCGCGGTCGACGGTGCGGGCATGTACCGCACCGACTGGGCCTGGCTCGGCGGGCAAGGGTCCGTCATCAACAAGAAGTTCGTGGCCGCCGACGGCCCGATCTGCACCGACCTGCGCGCGACCGGCGCGCTGCTCGCGGCGAGCGACGACTTCAAGCACAGCTACCCGCATTCGTGGCGTTCCAAGGCCAAGGTGATCTTCCGCGCTACGCCGCAATGGTTCATCCCGATGGATGCGGCGACGTCGGTCGGGATCCAGGGTGCTTCGACTTCGCTCAGCACGAACGGGGTTGGGGATGCGGACTCACCCACGGTAGGGGTTGAGGGCACGCCGACGCCCGGGGCCATCGACGCACCCACACCGTTCGCCCTGAGCGAAGTCGAAGGGCCTGGATCGAGCAACGGCGCAACCCTCCGCGAGATCGCGCTCGATGCGATCGCCGCGACCACCTGGATCCCCGCACGCTCGGAAAACCGGATCACGTCGATGGTGCAGGGCCGCCCCGACTGGGTCATCTCGCGCCAGCGCGCCTGGGGCGTGCCGATCGCGCTGTTCGTCGACCGCGCCACCGGCCAGTACCTCAACGACCCCGCCGTCAACGCGCGCATCGTCGAAGCCTTCCGCCAGAACGGCGCGGATGCGTGGTACGCCGACGGCCACCAGGCGCTGCTCGGCCCCGATTACGACCTCGCCGACTATGAGGTCGTGAAGGACATCCTCGACGTCTGGTTCGATTCGGGCTGCACCCACGTCTTCACGGTCGAAGCGCGCTACGGGGAAGGCACACGCGCCAACCTGTACCTCGAAGGGTCGGACCAGCATCGCGGCTGGTTCCAGTCGAGCTTGCTCGAAAGCTGCGGCACGCGCGGTCGCGCACCCTATGATGCGGTCCTCACCCACGGCTTCGCGCTCGACGGCCAGGGCCGCAAGATGTCGAAGAGCCTCGGCAACGTCGTCGATCCGCTGAAGATCATCGGCGAGAGCGGCGCGGACATCCTGCGCATGTGGGTCGCCTCGACCGACTATTTCGACGATGTGAAGATCGGCAAGGAGGTGCTCGCCACCGCGTCGGATTCCTACCGCAAGCTGCGCAACACGTTCCGCTACATGCTCGGCGCGCTCGAGGGCTTCGACGAGTCGGAACGCGTCGCGGTGTCCGACATGCCCGAACTTGAGCGCTACGTGCTCCACCGCCTGGGCATGATCGACACCGAACTGCGCCAGGCGGCGGAAGGCTATGAGTTCAACCGCTACACGCGGCTGCTGACCGACTTCGCGAACGAGGACCTGTCCGCGTTCTTCTTCGATATCCGCAAGGACTCGCTCTACTGCGACGCGCCCGGCGACGTGAAGCGCCGCGCGTATCGCACGGTCCTCGACGTGCTGTTCCACGCGCTGGTCCGCTACGCCGCGCCGGTGCTGTGCTTCACCGCGGAGGAAGTCTGGCAGTCGCGCTTCCCGAGCGAGGACAGCTCGGTCCATTATCTCGAATGGCCGTCGCTCCCATCGCTCGACGCGGACGACGTCGTCGGCGCCAAGTGGCAGGAAATCCGCGCGCTGCGCGTCGCCGTCACCGAGGCGATCGAGCCGTTGCGCCGCGAGAAGACCGTGCGGTCCAGCCTCGAGGCCGAGATCACCGTCCCATCGATGCTGCTCGACGCCAACGCGCTGGCCGAGGCGTTCATCGTCGCCAAGGTCACGCCGGGCGATGCGGTCACCGTGACGCGCACCGACTTCCACAAATGCGGCCGCTGCTGGCGCCACCTCCCCGAGGTGACCACCGACGGCGAGCTCTGCAACCGGTGCGAAGAGGTGGTGGCGCATGCGTAACCTGCCAAAGGCCGGCTTCGGGGCGGCGATCGCGCTGTTCCTCGCCGACCAGCTCAGCAAATGGGCGGTGACGCGTCCGCTCGGGATCGATTCGCTCGGCGATGCGCAGACGATCACGTCGTTCTTTGACCTGCGCTTCGTGCCCAATATCGGCATTTCGCTCGGGTTGCTGCCCGCCGATGGCCATCTGACGCGCTGGGCGCTGGTGCTTCTGACGGGCGCGATCTCGGTCGGGGTCGCAATCTGGATGACGCGCGAAAAGAACAGGGCGGATCAGATCGCGCTGGGCTTCGTGCTCGGCGGTGCGGTCGGCAATATCCTCGACCGGATCCGGCTCGGTTATGTCGTCGATTTCGCCGACCTGCATATCGGCGAGTGGCGCCCGTTTTTGGTCTTCAATGTCGCGGATGCAGCGATTACTGTCGGCGTGCTCGTCCTGCTTGTCCGGGCGCTGCTCGTGCGCGAGAAGCCCCCTGTGGAGAATTCCCATGCGTAAGTTTGTGCCCCTGGCTGCCGGTCTGGCGAGCGTCGCGTTGCTGTCCGGCTGTGGCGCCGGCAAGAGCCTCGATCGTGCGCGACCGGACGAGTTCGCCGTCGCCCGCCAGGCTCCTTTGGTCATCCCGCCCGATTTCGCGCTGGTGCCGCCGCAGCCGGGTGCCGCACGGCCGCAGGATACCGCCGCGAACGCCCAGACGCTCGACGCGCTGTTCGGCGGCACCGCTGCGCGCAGCCCTGCCGAAGCCGGCGTGCTGAGCGAAGCTGGCCCCAGCGCGGCCGACCCCGGCATCCGGTCCAGCGCGGGCGATCCCGGCACGACCGTGATCGACAAGGGCTCGACCACGCGCGACATCGTTGCCGCCCCCGAAGGCGACGGCCAGGATGCGCGCGCCACCGCCAACTGATCGGTTGCTGCAAGACGCGAAAAAGGGCGGCTCCCGCAGGGGGGCCGCCCTTTTTCGTGTTCGGTCGATGGCCACCCCGCCCGCCCTGATCCGTAGGTACCTCAGCTTCCGCTGGGGTAACGAGATGGGGCATGAAGCGACGGTGCAAAATGCCGCAACCGCGCGCTCCCGCCATCCCGGCCAAGCGCCAAGACGACGACAGCGCCCGCGTTACGTCAGAATGCGGCGGTCAGCGACGCCAGCACCTTCCCGTTGGCGATCGAACCGACGCGTCCTGCCCACGGCTGAAGCTCGGCTGGAGATACGCCGACTCCGCCTTGCTGATGTCGGTATCGACATAGGCGACGCCCAAGGTCAGCGGCGTGCCCGGAATCACGTAATCGGCACCCACCAGCCAGTCGAAATATTCGCCGGTCGGCGACACGCTGGTGGCGAATGGCCCGAGCCCCTTGTTGCCGTTCGAATAGCCGACATGCGCCTTCACGGTCAGGCCGGTATCAGGAATGCCGCTGCTGACATCGCCCCACAGGTACAGGTTCGAATCCTTGGCGTTGACGCGGTCATAGACCCCATTGGCGGCCGAGGTGCCGTTCGAATACCAGGGCCCCAGCGCCTGCTGCTTGGGCGCATAGGCGACGCCCGCGGTCAGCGCGACCGGGCCGGCGGTGCCCGACAGCTTGGCATAGGGCTCGATGAAGTCGGTATTGTCGAAGCCCGACGGGTACATGTACCACGTCGCGCCGACGTCGAGCGTGCCGCCACCGACGGGAAGCTTGTACCCGGCGATCAGGTCGAGCTCCATGTTGGCGCCGCCGAACGTGCCCCAGCCGGCGAGGTTCGATCCCCAGGTGCCGATATAGACGCCGCTCTTGTGCGCGATCGTGATGCCGCCCTGAACCGCGAGATTTTCGTCCGACTGCGACACGCCGCGAAAGCGATAGTCGCTGACAAGTCCGACCGATCCGCTGACCGTGACGTCCTTGGGTGGCGCCGTATCCTGCGCGAACGCAGGGGGTGCGGCAGCCAGCGCGAGGCCGCCGAAGAGGATAGTGGAGAAGCGCATCGTTTCCCTTTCGAAACTGGAAATTCGATGTCCCCGCCTGCACCCGCGGACGCCGCATCTATCGAGGCATGGCCTCCGAGCGCGGTCTTTCCTGCGGTGACAAATGAATGACAGTCGTTGATGCACTGCACAAGCGATTATTGCGCCAGGCGCGGTGTTGACGCCATGGATGTTGCGCACCGGCCACACCGTCTCGGTTGCAACGCGCGAGTGCGCGCCGGCCTATCGACGCAGGATCGGCGTGCGACGCGGCGCTTCCCAGCCCTCGCGCGCCAATTCGGGCATGTCCGCCTCGCGTTCGGGATAACCGAGGCAGAGATAGCCGACGAACCGCCATCCCTCCGGCACGCCCGCAATGTGCGCGATCCGCGCGGGGTCTAGGATCGAGACCCAGCCGAGCCCGATCCCCTGGGCGCGCGCCGCCAGCCACAATGTGTGGATCGCGATCACGGCGGAATAGGCGACGCTTTCCGGCATGGTCTGACGCCCCAGACCATGGCCCTGACTAGGATCGGGTTCGACGAACACCGCGATGTGAACGGGCGCCTGCTCGAGCCCGGCGAGCTTCAACCGGGCGTAGAGCGCGGCACGCGTCTCGTCTTGCCCGGCCAGCGCGGCGGCGTTGCAGGCGGCAAAGTCCGCGCGGATCGCGTCGCGTCGGGCGGAGTCGTCGATCGTGACGAACCGCCAGGGCTGGCTGAGCCCAACCGACGGCGCGGCGTCGGCGACCGCGAGCAGCGCGTCGACTGCGCCCGCGGGCAGCGGATCGCGCCGGAACCGGCGGACGTCACGGCGCCAGCGGAACAGCAGGTCGAGCCTGGCCTGAAACGCCGTATCGAAGACCGGGCCTCCAGCGTCGGGCGGTTCTGTGTGCATGGCTGGCACGCTGTACCCGATCAAGTCCGGCGAGCAAGGTCGCTAGCCGCGCACCGCCCGAAAGGCGGCGAGCCCCGCGTCGAGATCGGCGATCAGGTCCGCCGGGTCCTCGAGCCCGATCTGAAGGCGGATCATCGGCCCGGCGACCTCGCGGCGGGTGACGCTGCGATAGCGGTGCGGATCGACCGGCAGCGCCAGGCTTTCGAACCCGCCCCAGCTATAGCCGATCCCGAACAGCTCGAGCGTGTCGATCAGCGCGGCCCGCGACGCCTCGTCACCGCCGTCCAGCACGAACGAGAACAGCCCGCTCGATCCCTTGAAATCGCGCACGAACAGGTCGTGCCCCGGGCAGCCAGGCAGGGCCGGATGCAGCACCTGCGCCACCTCCGGACGCGCCTCCAGCCACTGCGCGATCGCCAGCGCGCTCGATTGATGCTGGGCCAGCCGGACCGCCATCGTTCGCAGCCCGCGACTGCCGAGCCAGCAATCGTCGGGACTGGCGATCTGCCCCAGCTGAAAGCTCGTCTCGCGCAGCGCCTTGAAATGGCCGGGCCCTGCCGTCACCGATCCGAGCATCGCGTCCGAATGGCCGACGACATATTTGGTGCACGCCAGGATCGTCAGATCGACGCCGTGGCCGATCGCCGGAAAGAACAGCGGCGTGGCCCAGGTATTGTCGAGCAGGGTCGTCACGCCGCGCGCGCGCGCGGCCGCGACAATGGCGGGGATGTCCTGCACCTCGAAACTGAGCGAGCCGGGACTTTCCATGAAGATCGCGCGGGTCTTCTCGCCGATCAGGTCGGCGATGCCCGCACCGATCAGCGGGTCGTAGAAGCGGGTCGTGATGCCGAACCGCTTGAGCAGGCCGTTCGCCATCCCGCGCGTCGGGTCATAGGCGCTGTCGACCAGCAGCAGTTCGTCGCCCGGCGACAACACCGAGAGCAAAGCCGCGGCGATCGCCGCGACCCCCGATCCATAGAGGAACGTGCCTTCCGCCCCGGGTTCGAGCGTGGTCAGCGCATCCGCAAGGCTCCACTGCGTCGGCGTGCCCTTGCGACCGTAGAACAACCGATGATGCGTATCGCGGGTCGCGCTGTCGCGAAGATGGCCAACGGAATCATACAGGATCGTCGACGCCCGCCAGACCGGCGGACTGACGATCGCCCCTTCCCCGACACCACGAGTCCATTCCGCGCGACGTCCGGCGAGCACCACCTTGGTGGCGTCGCCGACCGGCCTTGTCGTTTCGGTCATTGCGTTCCTGTCGCCTTCGCGCCCATTGCCTTCGGCGTCGACGGATCGCCGCCCCATTCCGACCAGCTGCCGTCGTACAGCGCGGCTTCGTTGCCAAGCAGATGTGCGCCGAACGCCAGCACCGCCGCGGTGATTCCCGATCCACAGGTCGTCACGATCGGCCTTGCCAGATCGATGCCCGCGCCCTCGAATGCCGATCGCAGCGCGTCGCCCGTCTTCCACGTGCCGTCCGCGTTGAACAGCGTGGCATAGGGCAGTGATTTGGATCCGGGGATATGCCCCGATGCGGTGCCAGGTCGCGGGTCCGCCTCGGCACCGGTGAACCGGGCGGCGGAGCGTGCATCGACGACCTGCTCGGCGCCGCTCGACAGGTTCGCGGTCATCTGGTCCTTCGTGCGAACAGCCTTGTCGTCGGCCCAGATGGTGAAGTGGCGATGCCGCACCGCCTGCTTGCCCGACTCCGTCTCGCGCCCTTCGGCCTGCCATTTCGCCAGACCGCCGTCGAGGATCGCGACATTGTGCGCACCAAAGGTTCGCAGCATCCACCAGGCGCGCGCCGCCGTGCGCCAAGGCGAGCTGTCGTACAGCACGATGCGGCTGCCGTCGCCGAGCCCGAGCGACTGCATCCGGCTGGCGAACTTGGCGGGCGACGGCAGCATGTTGGGCAGGTCGCTGTCGGTGTCGCGAAGCTCGGCGAGGTTCAAGAACACCGCGCCGGGAATATGCGCCGCCGCATAGTCCGCCGCAGCGTCGCGACCCTCGGCATAGGTTGCGTCGACGACCCTGAGATCGCCAGCGCCCGGGACGCTGGTCTCGAGCGCGTTCGCCAACCATTCGGTGCTCACCAGCGTGTCCATGACCTGCCCTCCTGACGGTTGGCGCGAATAGTAACCGGCGCACGCCCGAACGTCGAGGCCGCGGCTCGGCCGCCGCCCCGCCAGCTAGGTCTTGAACGCCAGCCCGATCGTTACCGCCAGCCCGATGAGCGAAAGCATCTGGACGGTCGGCCAGTCGACCCAGCCGACCGCGTCGGGATCGCGCCGCCGATGGCGACGGCGGGCGCCCAGACCCGATGCGATCGCGAGCGCCGCAAAGCCGCCGCTCACCGTCCACAGCAACGGTGCCATGTCAGCTCCCGAGCTTTTCCACCTTGTCCTGAAGACTGGCGAGTTCGGTGCGCAGGGCAGCGATCTCCTCGTCCTTCGTTGCCGCCGGCCTGGCGGCTGCTGGTGCGGGGGATGCTGCAGCCGCAGCATTGCCGGGGGCAAAGGCCTGCGCTGCAACGTCGAACATCGCCAGATTACGCTTGGCAATGTCGGCGAAAGGCGAATGGGCAAACGCCCCTTCGACCGCGGTCTTGAACTGTTCCTGATTGCGGCGGAAGCTATCCATCGATGCCTCGAGATAGCCGGGCACCATCTTCTGCATCGAATCGCCATACATCGAGATCAGCTGGCGCAGGAAATTGACCGGCAGCATCGTCTCGCCGCGGCTTTCCTCCTCCATGATGATCTGGGTGAGGACGTTGTGCGTGATATCCTCTTCGGTCTTCGCATCGACGACCTTGAAGTCACGGCCCTCGCGAGTCATCGTCGCGAGATGATCGAGCGTGATGTAGGATGATGTTTCGGTATTATAAAGCCGCCTGTTGGCGTACTTCTTGATGATGACAAGCCCGTCGACCGTGCTTTGCTTCTTCATATGCAGCCCCTCCACGTGACCGGGGCAAACGCTACGCGCTTTGACATTGCGCCGCAACATGGTCCACGGCCATTGCCGCTGTTCCTCGCCATGTTGCGCAACGAAACCGCAGCATCGCCCGACCGCCGCGCGCGGGCGCTGGCCGGGCTCGACCGCTATCAGGCCGCGCCCCGGGATCTGCCTTTGCCGCCCCG
>NZ_JRVI01000093.1:0-13875 GCF_000783375.1 Sphingomonas sp. Ant20 | reverse complement strand
CGCGGTGACGGTCATCGGGGGGCGGGGGTGCTGCCGGGGAAATCGGCGAGCAGTTGCTGGACGCGTGTGGCGGCCCCTTCGGGGGTGCGCAGGTCGCCGCCCATCGCGCGGTCGGCGTTGAGCCAGAGCAGGTCGCCCGTCCGCAGATCGACCAGCCCGGCATAGCCCGCATGTTCGCCAGCGCGGAGCGGGATGCCCGGCCCGAGCATCGCGACGATCTGCAGCAGCTTGCGCCCGGTCGAGCCATAGGCGTCGCTGGTGCTGAGGAAGAGCGCGTAATCGGCGTCGCTCGCGCCGGGCAGCCGCGCGATGCCGGGCCCGAGCGTCCAGTCGAACCGTCCGGCCTGCGTCGCCAGCTTCTTGGTCGGCAGGCGGTCGCCGGCGAAGAACTGATAGCGGATCACCGATTGCGAGACCGCGGCGAACAGCGCGGCATAGTCCGCCACCAGCCGTGCCGCATCGCCGTCCGCTACGGGCGCGGAAATCACGCGGTTGCCGAGCGCCTGTTGCTGCGCGGCGAGTGCGGTTTCGATGTTGCGGCGGGCCTGGTCGGTCCAGTCGCCATTGGGTTCGAACATCCCGCCGGTCGAGCGCGCGCCGACGCGGATGCTCGGGCGGATCAGGAGGATGGTCCTGCCGCTGCCGGCGGGCAGGGTGAAGCCGGTCTTCTGCGCGCTTTTCTGGCGGGCGGCGGCGGGTGGCGCTGGCGTGAGGGCCAGCAGCATGATCGCCAGACGCGTCGCGAGCCTTGTCCCCATCGACGCCCCCCAGCGCGCTGTCCCGGTGACCGGGCTAGGCCGCGCGCACGGGGGCGACAAGCCGCAGACCGGCCCGCTTTGGACCTAGCCCGCGCGCGCACGAAAAAGCCTGTCGCGCTAGCGGCGCGACAGGCTGTTCGATCAGGCGGCGGGCGGGCCCGCCACGGTGATGGGTCGGGGGCTTACTGGCAGGCGAGGCACTCGTCATAATCCTTCGACTCGACGTCGATTTGACGCAGGTCGATGGTGTTGTCCGCCTCGACCCCGCCCGCAAAGCCGGCGCGCTGCACCGACTTGGAGCGGAGATAGTAGAGCGACTTGATGCCGAGCTCCCAGGCGCGGAAGTGGAGCATCAGCAGATCCCACTTCTCGACGTCCGCGGGGATGAACAGGTTCAGCGACTGCGCCTGGTCGATGTACGGCGTGCGGTCCGCGGCGAGTTCAAGCAGCCAGCGCTGGTCGATCTCGAAGCTGGTCTTGTAGCAGTCCTTTTCCTCGGTCGAGAGGAAGTCGAGATGCTGGACCGAACCGCCCTGTTCGAGGATCGAATTCCACACCGCGTCCGAGTTCTTCGACTTTTCGGCGAGCATCTTCTCGAGATACGGGTTCTTGATCGAGAAGCTGCCCGAGAGCGTCTTGTGCGTGTAGATGTTCGCCGGGATCGGCTCGATGCACGCCGACGTGCCGCCGCAGATGATGCTGATCGACGCGGTCGGCGCAATCGCCATCTTGCAGCTGAACCGCTCCATCGCGCCGACATCGGCGGCGTCGGGGCAGGGCCCGCGCTCGATCGCGAGCTGCATCGAGGCTTCGTTGGCCTGCGCGTTGATGTGCTTGAACATCCGCAGGTTCCACGACTTGGCCATCGCGCCTTCGAACGGGATGCCACGTGCCTGAAGGAAGCTGTGGAAGCCCATGACGCCAAGGCCGACCGAACGCTCGCGGCCCGCCGAATAGGCGGCGCGTTCCATGCCGGGCTCGTGGCGGTCGATATAGTCCTGCAGCACGTTGTCGAGGAAGCGCATGACGTCCTCGATCAGGCCCTTCTCGTCCTTCCACTGATCCCAGGTTTCGAGGTTCAGCGACGACAGGCAGCAGACCGCGGTCCGCTCGTTGCCGAGGTGATCCTTGCCGGTCGGCAGCGTGATTTCCGAGCAGAGGTTCGAGGTCGAGACCTTGAGGCCGAGTTCGCGGTGATGCTTGGGCATCGCCTTGTTCACGTGATCGGCAAAGACGATGTACGGCTCGCCGGTCTGGAGACGCGTCTCGACGAGCTTCTGGAACAGCGAGCGCGCGTCGACCGTGGCGCGGATCGCCTGATCCTTCGGCGAGCGCAGATGCCATTCCTCGCCGTTGCGCACCGCCTCCATGAAGGCGTCGGTGATCAGCACGCCGTGGTGGAGGTTCAGCGCCTTGCGGTTGAAATCGCCCGAGGGTTTGCGGATCTCGAGGAATTCCTCGATCTCGGGGTGCGAGACGTCGAGATAGACGGCCGCCGAGCCACGGCGCAGCGAGCCCTGCGAGATGGCGAGGGTGAGCGAATCCATGACGCGGACGAACGGGATGATGCCGCTGGTCTTGCCGTTGAGGCCGACCGGCTCGCCGATGCCGCGGACATTGCCCCAATAGGTGCCGATGCCGCCGCCGCGCGAGGCGAGCCAGACATTCTCGTTCCAGGTGTCGACGATGCCGCCGAGGCTGTCGGGGACCGAGTTGAGATAGCAGGAGATCGGCAGGCCGCGACCGGTGCCGCCGTTCGAGAGAACGGGGGTGGCGGGCATAAACCAGAGCTTCGAGATCGCGTCGTAGAGACGCTGCGCATGGCCGGCGTCATCGGCGTACGCAGACGCGACGCGGACGAACAGGTCCTGATAGCTCTCGCCCGGGAGCAGATAGCGGTCCTTGAGCGTCTCCTTGCCGAATTCGGTCAGCAGCGCGTCGCGGCTGTGATCGACCTCGACCGGGTAGATCTGCGCGCGCACGGAATGGCTGTCCTGCGCCTGACGCGGCGCCTTGGGGGCCTCTGCTGCGGGCGTGTCGAGGGTCTGTTCGATGGTGTCGGTCGTCATGTCGCTATCCCGGCTGCTGTCTCTGAAATCCAAAAGACCGCTCCTAAAATTCTGTAATCGTTCGAATCGGGAGCATATCCCATGCTATCATCGGGCAGATCAAAAGCAGAACGAAAACTGATCGGCAGCGCGTGGTCACGCCTGTCGACAACCAGGGTGGCAGCCCGAGGGGCGCACCGTGTTCTACCAGAGATAGGGCCTGCCGCTGTAAGTAGCCCCCAGATACTGTGCCAATCCCGCAGCGGGTGCAAGCCGCTAGTTGGCCCGTTGCGGCCCTGCCCGGACTGGATTGGGGTGTCCGGACGCGGCGGCGACGGCGCGACGCGTGGATCTGCGCCGGGTTCGCGATACGCAAGCGGATTTCGCGCCTTTCGAAATATTTTCGAGCGAGCCGCGCGCGCCCGCGGTCAGCCCGCGCGGCGCATCCCGCGGACCAGCGGCGGAGGGCCGAGCCGTTCGATATCGACCGGATGGTCGAAGGCGAGCCCGGCGCGGCCGTCGCGCAGCCAGCGAATCTGCGCGCCGATCATCTGGCCGTCGACGAGCTCGATCGAGACCCCGGCGCCGGTCGGATCGCCGCGGACCATCAGCCCCTCGACCATCGCGCCGCTGGTCGAGATGTCGCGGACGCGGACATCGACGAGCGTGTCCTCGACCAGCAGCCGCGCCGAGCGCAGCATCCGCACGCGCGGCGCACGGCTGGTCTTGAACCCGGCGGCGGTCGCCACCCCCGCGGCGGTGGAAAGCTGTTCCATCACCACTTCGTTGAGGACCGGGCGGCCATAGACATAGCCCTGGATATGGCTGCAGCCGAGATCGCGGACGAGCGCGATCTCGTCCTGCAGCTCGACGCCTTCCGCCGTCGTCTCCATGCCGAGCGTGTCGGCGAGCATGACGATCGCCTTGATGATCGCGGCGTTGCGATTGCCGGGCTCGGCCGCGCCCTTCACGAACGACTGGTCGATCTTGATCTTGTCGAACGGCGCGGTGCGTAAGTAGCCGAGCGACGAATAGCCGGTGCCGAAATCGTCGAGCGCGAGCCGGACGCCGATCCCTTTGAGCGCCTTGAACATCTGGTCCGAGGACGCGCTCTCGTCGAGGAAGACGCCCTCGGTGATCTCGAGCTCGAGCCGGTTGGCGGGGAGCCCGGACTGGGCGAGCGCGCTGGTGACGAGGGCTGGGAGCGCGGGGTTGGCGAACTGGATCGGCGAGACGTTGACCGCGACGCGGACGTCGGCGGGCCAGCGCGCGGCGGCGTTGCACGCGGTGCGCAGGACCCAGGTGCCGATCGCCTCGATCAGCCCGCATTCCTCGGCGATCGGGATGAAGTCGGCGGGCGACACGGGGCCGCGGGTCGGGTGGTTCCAGCGGATCAGCGCCTCATAGCCGACGATCCGCGTCGACTTGGTGCTGACGACGGGCTGGTAGCAGAGGTGGAACGCGCCCTCGGTCACCGCGATGCGCAGATCGTCCTCGAGCTGCTTGCGCGATTTCGCCCCCGCCAGCATGTCGTCCGAATAGAAGCGGTGGACGCCGCGGCCATCGGCCTTCGCCGCATAGAGCGCGAGATCGGCGTTGCGGATCAGCGTCTCCGAATCCTTGCCATGCTGCGGCGTGATCGCGATGCCGATCGAACAGCCGATCGAGACCGACGCGCCGCTGATGAAATAGGGTTGCGACAGCGCGAGGATGAGCTCGCGCGACAGGGTGCTGAGCGTGTCGCGGTTGTCGACGCCGGGCAGGACGATCTGGAACTCGTCGCCGCCGAGCCGGCCGACCAGCCCTGCGTCACCGACCACGCGCGTGAGCCGCTGTGCGACCTGCTTGAGCAGCAGGTCGCCCGCCTGGTGGCCGAGCGTGTCGTTGACCGCCTTG
The DNA here is from genome assembly GCF_000783375.1 of Sphingomonas sp. Ant20. Classification (NCBI taxonomy): domain Bacteria; kingdom Pseudomonadati; phylum Pseudomonadota; class Alphaproteobacteria; order Sphingomonadales; family Sphingomonadaceae; genus Sphingomonas; species Sphingomonas sp. Ant20. The sequence continues at coordinate 9,173 of NZ_JRVI01000093.1, read as the reverse complement.
AACCGGTCGAGATCCATCAGGAACAGCGCGGTCGGGCGGTAGGGCCCGGCCTGCTGCGCGAGCGTCTTGTCGAGCGACAGCCGCATCCGCTGGCGGTTGGCGAGCCCGGTCAGCCCGTCGAACAGCGCGAGGCGGTTGATCTCGGCATCGGCCTTGCGCTTTTCGGTGAGGTCGAAGCCGGTGCCGATAAAGCCCTGGAAGCGGCCGATCTCGTCGATCACCGGTCGGCCCGACATCGACCACCAGCGCTCGGGCGCGGGGTCGGCGGCGGCGCAGACCGAATAGTCCGAGAAGGAGGTGCGCGACGACAGGTGGAAGGCGAGCGTGCGTTCGGTGCCGGGCGCCTCGCTGTCCATGCGGAACAGGTCGGTGAGGATGCAGCCGACCAGGCCGGACGACGGGTCGCACCCCTCCTCCGGATTGGCCGGCGGCGGGAGCGCGTGCGCCATCTTGGGCGAGATATAGGTGATGCGGCCGCGCCGGTCGGCTTCCCAGAACCAGCCGGGGCCGTAATTCTCGAACTCGGCCATCAGTTTCATCGCAAGCCGGCCCTCGCTCGACTGGTCCGCGTGATCGAGCGCGAGCGCATAGTCGATCCGCGCCATCCGGTAGGCGACCGCGGCAAACCCGGCAAAGGCGGCGATCGCGACGACCGGCGCGATCCCCACGCCCGACAGCAAGGTCAGCATCAGCGCCAGGCCGATGCCGAACCCCAGGGTCGCGGCGCGCACGGCGTAAAGCGTGATCGCGGTGACGCTGATCGCGCCGACGATCGCGACCAGCCCGGCGAGCTCGATCGGCCCGCCCGGCAGCTCGACGGTGACCCAGAGCAAGGACAGGAGCGCGGCGGACAGCCCGGCGGCGCAGGTCGCGAGCACCGCATTGCGGCGATGGATCGGCCATTCGCGCAGCGTCCTGCTGCGCACCGTTGCAAAGGCCGCGCCGGACAGCAGGGCGATCACCCCCGCATGCACCGCCACCGCCGCGATCAGCGCCGGCTGTGCCGCCAGCGAGACGCCGAAGACGATCGCCGCGGCGACCAGATGCGCGATCAGCGCGACCGGCCAGACCGCGCCGACCTTGGCGAGGCGGACATGCTGCGCGGCGCTCCACGCATCCTCGTCGCTTTCGACGAGCCCGAACAGGATGAGGCTCGTGGCGTCGGGATGATCGCGGAGAGGAATGGCGGGAGAGCGCGAGAACATTCCGCAAGCGTACCGCATCAGCGGTTGCGCAATTGCCCTCCGATCATGCTTAACAGGCCGTAAGCGCCTGCGTTTATCAGATAAATAGCCCAGTCAGCCAATAGGTCGCCGCCCCAATCGCGGCGGCGGCGGGCAGCGTCACCGTCCAGGCAATGATGATGTTGCTCGCGACGTTCCAGCGCACCGCGGACAGGCGGCGCGCGGCGCCGACGCCGACGATCGCGCCGGTGATCGTGTGCGTCGACGAGACCGGCACGCCCCAGAAGGTCGCCGCGAACAGCGTGATCGCGCCGCCGGTCTCCGCGCAGAAGCCCTGCGCAGGGGTCAGCCGGGTGATCTTCGACCCCATGGTGTGGACGATCCGCCAGCCGCCCGACAGCGTGCCGAGCGCCATCGCCGCCTGGCAGGACAGCACGACCCAGAAGGGCACGTGGAACTCGCCGCCGAGCAGCCCCTGCGAATAGAGCAGCACCGCGATGATCCCCATCGTCTTCTGCGCGTCGTTGCCGCCATGGCCGAGCGAATAGAGCGCGGCGGAGATCAGCTGGAGCTTGCGGAAGCGCTTGTCGACGCCGAGCGGGGTGAGCTTGAGGCTGGTCCAGGCGACCAGCAGGACGAGCAGCAGCGCGAGCAGCAGCCCGACCGCGGGCGAGACGAAGATCGCGCTGACGGTCTTGATCACGCCGCTCCAGACGATCGCGCCGAAGCCGATCTTGGCGACGCCCGCGCCGAGCAATCCGCCGATCAGCGCGTGGCTGCTGCTCGAGGGGATGCCGAGCACCCAGGTGATGACGTTCCACGCGATCGCGCCGATCAGCGCGGCGAAGATCACCTGCGCGTCGATCACCTGCGCATGGACGATGCCCGTGCCGACGGTCTGCGCGACGTGGAGCCCGAAGACGGCAAAGGCGATGAAGTTGAAGAACGCCGCCCAGAGCACGGCATATTGTGGTTTCAGCACACGCGTCGAGACGACCGTCGCGATCGAGTTCGCGGCGTCGTGCAGCCCGTTGAGGAAATCGAACAGCAGCGCGATGCCGATCAGGCCGATGAGGACCGGGAGCGAGAGGATCATGCGGCTGCCTCGAACGCGGTGTTACCACCCCGGCGGAGGCCGGGGCCCAGTTGGAGAGGTCGCAGTAACGGTGCGCTGCCCTCGGCCATGGTCGTTCCCCAACTGGGCCCCGGCCTCGCCGGGGGGTGCCTTGGGGAAGGTCGCGGGCTGAAACGACGCGTAACGAACGGTCGATCCAGCCATGGCCGTCCCCCAACTGGGCCCCGGCCTTCGCCGGGGGGGTGCCATGGGGGATGTCGCGGGCCGAAACGACGCGTCACGCATGGTCGATGACGAGTCCCTGGATCTCGTTGGCGACGTCCTCGAACCGGTCGACGATCTTTTCGAGGCTCGAATAGATTTCGCGGCCGATGATGAAGGCCATCGGGTCGGCATGGCTCTTCGACGCGGCGAACATCGCGCGCAGGCCGGTGTCGTGGATGTCGTCGGCGTGACCCTCGATCTGGATCAGCCGGGCGGTCAGGTCGTGGAGACGGCCGGCGTTGCTGCCGAGCGAGCGGAGCAGCGGGATCGCCTCGGCGGTGATCCGCGCGGCCTCGACGATGATCCCCGCCATGTCGCGCATCTCGGGCGCGAACTCGGTCACCTCGTAGAGCGCGATCGCGTTGGCGGTGCCGTTCATCTGGTCGATCGCATCGTCCATCACGCCGATCAGGTCGGTGATCGCGCTGCGGTCGAACGGCGTCACGAACACGCGGCGGACGTCCTGCAGGACCTCGCGCGTGATGTCGTCGGCCTCGTGTTCGCGGCGCACGATCTCGGCGATCTGGCTTTCGATCGAGCCTTCGCCGTGGAGCAGCCGGGCGAGCGCGTCGGCGCCCGCGACGAGCGTCGCGGCATGCGCGTCGAACAGCTCGAAGAACCGCCCCTGCTTGGGCATGAGTGCCTGGAACCAGCCCAGCATCGGAAAACGCCTCCTCATTCGTGACCGCAGCACCGGCAGCACGCGTTGTTCGAACGCCACCGGGATCGGTGGCTTTCGGAATCCTCGGATCAGAGCCTTGAGTTCGGGCTCGTCGACCGCGGCGGCGGCCTTATCAGGCGGAAACCACCGTGTCTCGCGCTGATCCCGCTCGGGCCAGTCCGCGACCTGTTCGACGACCTGCATCGGATAGACGCTGACGATCATCGGCCGGAGACGCCCGCTGCGGCGCCGCTTGTCGTAGCAGAAATCGCCGACCGCGCTGGGGCAGGGGATGCCGCGAATCCCGGCTTCCTCGAACGCTTCCTGCGCGGCGGCTCGTGCGAGGCGAGGCCGGCAATCGGATTGCCCTTGGGAATCACCCAGCGGCGCGTCTCGCGCGAGGTGATGAGCAGGATCTCGGCGGATCCGTCGGCGGTGATCCGGTAGGGCAGGGCAGCGATCTGACGGATCGGTCGGGTCCTCGGGCAAGGTCAAACCCGATGTCTGACACGCACCGCGCGCGAGCGCCAGACGCTCCGCAACGGTGGCGTGGCGGATGAACCGCCACGATCCGCAAGGGGATGGCGTGGCGGGGTTACCGCCACGCCGGCCTTGTCAGCGGAACTTGCCGCTGAGCGAGACACCGATGATCCGCGGTTCGTTGAACACCGCGGCCATGTAGTTCTCGATCACGCCCTTCAGGTTCTTCTCGCCGGTGATGTTGCGTGCGAACACCGCGAGTTCATAGGCGTCGTCGGGCGCGGCATAGCCGATCTTCAGACCGCCTTCGAAGTTGCCGTTCGCGGTGAACTCCTTGGTCTTGTAGAGCACGAACTGCGTATAGCCCTGGATGTTGAAGTCGCCCGCGATGAACGCGTGACCGCCATTGCCGAGCGGCTGGTCGTAGCGGGCGGTCAGGTCGACATTATACTCGGGCGCATTGGGCAAAGGCTCGCCGTCGATCTTGACGAGGAAGGTCGTGCCGAACGCGCCTGGGACGGGGCGGACCGCCGCGGACGGCGTGCAGACGACCGCGTTGTTGAGCGCGCAGATCTGCACCTCGGTCGTCGTGTCGCGAATCGCGCTGTGGAGCAGGCTGAGCCCGGCGCCGAGCGTGAGGTTGGGAACGGGCTTCCAGTTCGCCTCGGCCTCCATGCCATACGCCTCGGCCTTGTTGCCGTTGAACAGGATGCCGTTCCCGTTGAGATCGTTGCCGTTGAGCTGGATGTCGTTGACGCGGTAGCCGAACACGGTCGCGTTGAGGCTGAGCGTGTTGTCGAGCAGGCGGGTCTTGATGCCCGTCTCCCACGACAGGATCGTCTCCGAATTGGCGGTCGAGAAGTCCGAGTTGAACACCGCCGAGCGGCCCTGGATCGTCGGTCCGCGGAAGCCCTGTGCAATGCGCGAGTAGAGGCTGATGTCGGGGCTCGCCTGGTAGAGGAGGCTCGCGTCCCAGCTCGGCTTGGTCGCCTTCAGCGTGACGTCGGTGCGGAAGTTGGCCGGATACTGGCTGATACCGGCGACATTCTGGACCGGCTTGAGCAGCTGCGTGCGCTTCTTGTCCTCGGTGATGCGGCCGCCGGCGGTGAGCGTCAGCCGGTCCATCAGCTCGTAGCTGATCTGGCCGAAGCCGGCCCAGGAGGTGTTGACGTCGTGGAGGCGGACCCAGTTGTTCGGGTTGCGCTGTGCGGTCGTCAGGAAGAAGGTCCGCTGGTAGAAATCGGTGATGTCGCGCGTGTCGAAATACAGGCCGCCGACCTGCCAGTTGAAGCGGCCGCCCTGCGTGCCCGCCAGACGCAGCTCCTGCGACCACTGGTCGAGATCGCGGATCTGGCCCTGCGACTGGCCGAAGCCGTTCGCCGTGCCGCGCACCGGGAAGTTTGCGCCCGCGCCGCCATCGGTGTCGCCGCGGCTGAAGCCCGAGGTCGTCTCATAGGCGGTGATCGAGGTGAGCGCGGCAGGACCGAAGTCGTAGGTCGCGCGGACCGAGCCGCCATAGGTGGTGTAGCTCTGCGGATTGTCATTGCCTTCGTCGAGCGCGACGATGTTGCGCGGCTCGGCCTGGACGTCGTTCGAACCCTTCTTCAGCGCGGCGCGGTGGAACAGCGTCGAGGTGCCGTCATACCAGCGGGCATGCCCCGACAGGTCGAGCAAGAACGCGTTGCCCGGCGTCAGCGCGAGCTGGACGCGGACGTTGCGGTCGTCGAACCCGCCCATCGCGTTCTTGCGCGGGGTCGCGGTGCTGTCCTGCGTGACGCCGGCATAGACGTTGTCGACATAGTTTTCGCGGTGCTGGAGCAGCGTCGAGACGCGGATCGACAGCAGGTCCTTGATCAGCGGGCCACCGACGCCCGCGTCGACGCTGACGCTGCCATAGGTGCCGACCGAGGCCGAGGCGCGGCTGTCGAAGTCGTTGGTCGGCTTGATCGTGTCGAACTTGATGATGCCCGCGGTCGTGTTGCGGCCGAACAGCGAGCCCTGCGGGCCGCGCAGCACCTCGACCTGGCGGACGTCATAGACCGGGTTCGACTTCAGCACGACATGCTCGAGGATCACGTCGTCCTGGATGATCGTGACCGGCTGCGACGCGCGAGGTAGAAATCGATGTTGCCAAGACCGCGGATGTAGAAGCGCGGGAAGATGCGGCCGGTGGTGGTCTCGACATAGAGGCCGGGGACGCGGCCCGACAGCGACAGCAGCGTGTCGTCGCCACCCGCCTGGAACGCACGCAACGCATCGCCCGAGGCGACGCCGACCGACAGCGGCACGCGCTGGAGATTCTCCGAGCGGCGCTCGGCGGTGACGACGATCTCGCCCAGGCCGTCTTCAGCGGGGGCGGCAGCAGGGGCGGTGGTCGTGTCCTGGGCGGCGGCGGGCAGGGCGGCGAGCAGCAAAGTCGCGGGTGCGATGCCGCGCAGGAGCGACGTGGTCAGACGGGTGCGTGTCACGGTGATATTCCCTGGATGATCTTCTTGGTGTCGACAGGGACGCACCGACGAGCCGCGCGCGCCGATCGCGGCCACCCCCGTGGACCGTGATCGCCGTCGCGCGGCTCATGCTGTCGCAATGCCCCCCTGGCGACGCGCTAGCCGCGGATCATGTTGGAAAAATGACAGTCGGCGCGCCCGGCTGCCACGGCGCGACTTTGGGCATGACGGCGGCGAAGAGCGGCGAGGCGAGATAGCGCCCCAGCCAGTCGTGGAGCGCGGGGAGGGGGAGCGTGTCGAACCAGCCGCGGTCGGTCTGCGCGAATTGCCGTACGAACGGTAGGATCGCGATGTCGGTCAGCGTGACGCGGGGGCCGGCGAGGTGGCCGGTGGCTGCCAGCCGCGTGTCGAGATCGGCGAGGATCGCGGTGGCGGCGGCGCGGTGCTCGAGCGGGTCGGTCGCGTGGCGATCGGCATATTTGTAGCGGTCGAGGTGATGCTTGAACGCACCGTCGTTGGTCGCGATCAGATCGGCGTCTGCTCCGGCGAGCCAGTCGAGCGGATCGGCGAGTGCCAGCGCCCAGTGCATGATGGCGAGGCTCTGGTCGATGACGCGGCCGTCGGGGAGGATCAGGACGGGGACGGTGCCCTTGGGGGAGGCGGCGAGCATCGCGGCGGGCTTGTCGCGCAGGACGATTTCGCGGAGCTCGACCACGATGCCACTGGCGACGACCGCGCTGCGGGCGCGGATTGCGTAGGGGCAGCGGCGGAAGCTGTAGAGGATGGGGGGCATGGGTTGGGTATAGGGGGCGGGGGGCGGCGCGTCTCCGGGCTGGTTCGCGCGCGTCGCTCGCGAGGGTTTCTGCTGGCTCCTTGCGCTCGCCCCACCCCGGCGAAGGCCGGGGCCCAGTTGGGAAGGTTTTCGTGATGGCGGGCGGGGGATTATCACCTTGGTCCCCCCACCTGGGCCCCGGCCTTCGCCGGGGGTGGTGCTCCTTTTCTGGGCGTGGGGAGTGGCCCCTCCCGTTACAGCCCGAAGCGGAGGGTGGCGCGGATGTCGCGGCCGGCTAGGGGGGCGAAGTCCTTGAGGAAGCTGGCGTGGCGGCGGGCTTCGACGTCGAACAGGTTGTTCGCGCTGAGCAGGATCGAGGTCTTGCTGTCCTTGCCGAACGGATTGAAGCCGAGCGTAGCGTTGACCATCGTATAGCCGTTGGTGGTCGTCTCGAACGCGGCGATGCGGTCCTGGTCGAAGACGTGCTCGACCTCGAGCCGGCCGTTGACGCGGTCGCCCTGCGCCTCGATCCCGCCGAGCACCCGCATCGGCGGGATGCGCGGCACGGGGCCGTTGTCGACGATCGTCGCGCGGACATAATCGCCGAGCAGGTCGGCGTTGAGCACATAGCCGCCGATCTGCGCGAGCCGGACCGAGGCATTGGCCTCGAACCCGTAATAGCGCGCATCGGCCTGCTGATACTGGAAGCAGGGCAGGTCGACCTCGCGCCCCGACGGATCGGCGGCGGTCTGGCAGACGCTCTGCGCGACCTGGTTCTCCGAGATATAGTTGGAGAAGTCGTTGTAATAGGCCGACGCATCGAAGCTGAAGCCGTCGCCATGCGCGTGGAGCGTGCCCTCGATGCCCCAGCTCTTCTCGAGCTTGAAATCGGGGCTGCCGAATTCATAGGCCTGGGTGCCGGCATGGCCGCCGTTTGCGAACAGCTCCTCGGCGGACGGCGCGCGCTCGGTGTGCGAGAGGTTGATGCCGAGCCGGACCGCGTCGGTCACGCCGTAGGAGGCGCCGAGCGAGCCCGAGACCGCGTCGAAGCTGCGGCTGCCGCGGAAGAAGCGGAGATCGTCGAGCGGCGTCTTGGCGGAGAGCGACGTCGTCTCGTAGCGCAGCCCGCCCTCGGCACGGAACGCGCCGGCGCTATATTGCTGGAGCGTGAAGAGGCCGGTCTGGTTGGTTTCGTTGCGCGGCAGGAAGGCCTCGTCGCCGTTCACGTCGAACAGGCGGTTGAAATATTGCACGCCCGATGCGCCCTGCCAGCCGCCGCGATTGGCCTGGACGAGCTCGATCCGGCCTTCGGTGCCGTTGTTGAAGAAGGCGGTGCCGACGCCGCCATCGGGTTCGAGCTCGAAATGGCGATAGGTGGCGTGGCCCGCGCGGACGCGGATCTTGTCGAGGAAGCCGCCGCCGGTGTTGATCTCGCCGCGCAGGTCGACGCGGTTCTGGACGACGTCGAGGCGGGGCGCCTCCTGCTCCTGGCCGACCGCGGTCGCGTAGCGGATCGGCACGCCGTAGAGGCTGTCATAATGGCTGTACGACACGCCGAGATTGCCGCCATCGGTGATGATCGACGCGCCGACGCCCGCGGTCCAGGTCTCCGACTGCGTATTCGGGAGCTTGCCGCGGAGTGCGGCGGAGCCGGCGAAGTCGATCGGCTCGTCGGTGTCCTGCGGCAGGCCGACCTGGCTGAGCGCGGCGGCGCGCGCCTGCGACGACAGGATGTTGCCGCCGGTGCGCAGATTGCCCGACTTCAGATAGGAGCCGTCGGCGTGGAGGACGAGGTGCTGGCCGACCGCGACGTCGCCGGCGCCGCCACCCGAGCGCTCGTTCGCAGCCGAGCCGTAGGTGGCGATGCCGTTCACGCGGTAGCCGTTTTCGGGCACGGTGCGCGGGATGCGCGTGTCGATGACGTTGACGACGCCGCCGACCGCGGACGAGCCGAACAGGAGGGCGGAGGGGCCGCGAAGGACCTCGATCCGCTCGGCGAGCAGCGGGTCGATGATGACCGCGTGGTCGACCGAGGTGTTCGAGACGTCGATCGAGCCGATCCCGTCGGTCAGCACGCGGATGCGTTCGCCCTGGAAGCCGCGCAGGATCGGGCGCGAGGCGCTGGGGCCGAACGAGGTGGCGGACACGCCCGGCTGGCGCGCGAGCGTCTCGCCGATGGTGGGACGCAGGTTGCGGGTGAGCTCGGCGCCCGAGAGGATCGAGGTGCCCTGGAGGACGTCGGTTTCGCTCTGGCGGACGGGGGCGGTGACGAGAATCTCGGCGGCGGCGC
>NZ_JRVI01000092.1:0-3025 GCF_000783375.1 Sphingomonas sp. Ant20 | reverse complement strand
CCACCGTCGCGCAGGCGGCGCTGGCGCGCGGCCGCGACACTGTCGAGGTCGGCGCGGCGCTCGACGGCGCGGTCCAGGAGATCTTCCGGGCGGCCGCCGTGCTCAAAAGGCTGCGCCGGTTCGTCGAGCGCGGTCCGCTGCAGGCGCAATGGGTCGATGCGCGCGACATCATCGCGGAGGGGGCGACGCTCGGCATGCTCGCGGTCCGTCAGGCCGGAGCGGAGCTGAAGGTCAGTATCGCGCCCGATCTCGGCGAATTGTGGATCGATGCGATCCAGATCCAGCAGGTCCTGCTCAACCTGATCGCCAATGCGGCCGATGCGGTGTCCGACACGGCGATCCGCGTGATCGACCTGCGCGCCGTCTCGGGGCCTGACGGGCAGTGCACGATCACCGTCTCCGACACCGGCCCCGGCATCGCGCCCGGCCAGGAACAGGCGATCTTCGCCCCGTTCCGCACCAGCAAGCCCCATGGCCTCGGTGTCGGGCTCGCCATCTGCCGCGCGATCGTCGACGCGCATGAGGGGACGATCACTGCCGCGACGAACAGCGGCGGCGGCGCGACCTTCCGCGTCTCGCTGCCGCAGCGTCCTGGTGCCGGGTCCAGTGGAGAAATGGTCGCCCATGCCGCGTGACCGGCCGATCTACATCATCGATGACGAGCCCCAGATGTGCCGCTCGCTCGAAATGCTCCTCGCGCTGGAGGAGTTCGAGACCCGCTCCTTCCCCAGCGTCGAGGCGTTCATGCTCGACCTGCCGCGGCTTCCGCCCGGAATCATTCTCAGCGACGTCGCGCTGGGCGGCCTCAGCGGTCTCGAGCTGTTGCAGACCCTCCCATCGCTCGACCGGTCGGACCCGGTGATCCTCGTCACCGGTCATGCGGATATCCCGATGGCGGTAGCGGCGATGAAATCGGGCGCTGTCGACCTGCTCGAAAAGCCGTTCGAGGCGCAGCGGCTGCTCGGCGCGGTGGCGGCGGTCCGCGACCGGATCCTGCAATCGACCCTGCTCGAGCAGCGCCTCGCCTCGCTCTCGCACCGCGAACGCCAGGTCCTGCGCCAGATCGTTGAGGGGCTGACCGCGAAACAGATTGCGACGCGGCTGGATATCAGCCCGCGCACGGTCGAAACCTACCGCGAGCATCTCATGCGCAAGACGGGCGCGACGAGCCTGGCGCAGCTCGTCCGGTTCGCGGTCGAGGCGCGCGTCACGTGCGTGCCGTTGTAAGAAACAGCCGATCTTAGGCTATACTTAACCCCGCCGCCCCATAGCGCTGTCGCAGGGAGACCGTGGCTATGGTACTGGAACAATACAGTTTTGATAATGTCGCGCTGCCCGAGCTCGACACGATGCGCGTCGAGGACCGCGACACCCTGCCGTTCGGGGTGGTCGGGTTCGAAGCCGACACGCTCGTCCAGGTCTATAACGCGACCGAGGCGCGGATGTCGGGCCTGGATCCCGCGACCGTGATGGGCGTGCCGTTCTTCGATGCGGTGGCGCAGTGCATGAACAATTTCATGGTCGCGCAGCGGTTCGAGGACGAGCCCGAGATCGACGACATCGTCCCCTATGTCCTCACGCTGCGGATGCGCCCGACCAGGGTCCGGCTGCGTCTGCTGGCGGCACCCGGCGTTGCGCGCCGCTATATCCTCATCGAACGCTAAGCCGCGTCGATGAGCGATAGGTCGAGCGAGGAAGAGCTTCTCGAGTTTCTGTACGCCTGCCCCGTCGGCCTGATCGAGTGCGACAGCAGCGGCGCGATCGCGATGATGAACCCGCACGCGATGCAGCATCTCCTGCCGCTCGCCGGGCCGCGCGACCCCCGGCAATCTCTTCGCCGCGCTCGAACATCATGCGCCCGAATTGCGCAGCATCGTCGCGGCCTATGCGCCGGCGACGGGCCGGATCTGCGACGGCCACCGGATCTTCGTCGATCTCGCCACGCGTCGACGCGGTACCGCGCCCAAGGTGCTGGCGTGCACCTTGGTCAAGCTCGGCCCCGATCGACTGATGGCGACGCTGTCCGATATCAGCGAGCAGGTCGCCCAGGAGGCGCGGCTGCGTCAGGCGGATACCTGGTTTGCGACCCTGCTCGACAGCGTCAGCCATTATGCCGCGCTGACGATCACGCCCAGCGGCGAGATCCAGTCCGCCGACGCCTGCTTCGCCCGCCAGACCGGACACGCCGCCGCCGATGTCATCGGACGCCACCTCGCCGAGATCGGCGGGACCGAGGCGAGCGGCGGCGATCTTCGCCTGGACGAGCAGCTGCTGATCGCCGCGCGCGAGGGCTGGCATCTTCAGGAAGGATGGCAGCAGCGCGCGGATGGCGAGCGCTACTGGTGCCAGCGGCTCGTCGTCGCGCGATCCGAACGGGGCGAGCCGCGCGCCTCCGGCTTCTCGGTCATCCTGCGCGACGTGCCGCGGCGTGGCGAGGCGGCGGAAGACATGCGTCGCCTGTTGAACCATGATCACCTGACCGGCGCCGCCAACCGACGGCATTTCGGCGAGGTGCTGAAACGCGAACAGCGGCACTGGCGCGAGCTGCGGCAATCGCTGTCGCTGATCGTTCTCGACCTCGATCATTTCAAGGCGGTCAACGACACGCATGGCCACCCGGTCGGCGACACGCTGCTCCGCCGCGTTACCGATGTGTGTACCGCGCTGCTCCCGCCCTGCGGGATATTCGCGCGGCTCGGGGGCGAGGAGTTCGGCGTCCTGCTGCCGCGGTATGACGAGGATCAGGCGGCGGCGCTTGCCGAAGCGATGCGCGCGGCGATCGCCGGAATCGCGGTCGACACGCCGCGCGGTGGCTTGCACGTCACCGCCAGCCTGGGCTGCGCCACGCTCGGCGAAACCGACGGTTCGATCGATGCGCTGCTCGCGCTCGCGGATGATCGCCTCTACGCCGCCAAGCATGCCGGGCGGAACCGGGTCCGCTCGCGCGAGACCGCGACCGCGTGACCCGGCCCGGATTGTCGCGCGCCGCGGTGCACCGCATCGCCTGCGCGGTCGTCGCGACGGA
>NZ_JRVI01000091.1:0-16164 GCF_000783375.1 Sphingomonas sp. Ant20 | reverse complement strand
CGTGGACGGCCGGGGCGGCCAGCAGTGGGAAAGAAGGCCGGCGGCCGCGCCGATGCTCGCAACGAAACGCTACGCGCGATGAAAAGGCTCGGTCGAACAATCTGGAAGAAGTGGAGCGGCTACCATCGCCGCAGCCTGGTCGAGACGAAGATGCACTGCTTCAAGCTGCTCGGCGAGCGCGTCGCATCGCGCACCTTTGATCGTCAGATTACCGAGCTCAAACTCCGTGCCGCAGTTCTCAATCGATTTTCACAAATAGGAACACCGACCACCATCCGCGTTGCATAGATCTCGTCAGTAAAACCATATTTGTGCTTAATTATCTTTGTGCAACAAAGCCCCTGGAGACCATAGCGCACGACGACGAGGAACAGCGATATGTTGCTGACCGCGTAGATCGAGGTGAGGACCGTCTGCCAGTGCGGCTTGTCCTTCACCAGGATGATCGCCTGATTATACTGGCCGATCGTCGTCAGATAGGCGGTGCCGGCGATGATCGAGATGATCGGTGCCGCCTCCATCCATTTCGCACCGAGCGCGACGCGCACGACCAGATCGCTGACCGCGATGAGCGACAGGAACATCGGCGCGGTGATCGCGGTGGTGAAGGATACCGCGTTCAGAAACGCGCCGCGAAGCCGTTCCTCGTCGTCGCGAAGCCCGGCAAAGGTCGGCAGCGCGACGCGCGACAGCGCGGATGCCATCAGCTGGTTGAGGCCGAGCAGGATGCGCTTGGCAGCGTTGTAGATTCCCGTCGCCGACGCGCCGAGATAATAGGACGAGAAGAAGGTGTCGCTCTGCGTATTGGCGAAGTTGGTGAAGCCGGTGATCGCGACATGGCGGCCATAGCGCCAGGTCGCGAGCAGCTTGGCGCGTTCGACGCGCAGGCTCGGCCGCCAATCGCTGACGACCCAGAGAAGGATCGTCGACAGCAAGGAGGTGGTGAGCTGCTGGACGACAAGCGCGGTCAGGCCCCAGCCGTTCATCGCGAGGAACAGGCCCGCACCGCCGCCGACAAGCAGCGCGAGGATCGAGCGGATCGCGAGCGGCTTGAACAGCAACTGGCGCGTCATCCACGCCTCATGCGTGCGCGACAGCCCCGAACTGAGCAGCAGGACGGAGGTCAGCCGGAGCGCGAACTCGATCCGCTCATTGTGCATGATCTCCGAGATGAACTGCGCCGACAGCAGCATCAGCGCCGCGCCGATCACCGCGCCGATCTGGATCAGCAGGAAGCAGGCGTTGTAGTCGCCGGCGTCGGGCGCACCGCGCGAGACGATCGCGGTGGCGAAGCTCTCGACCGAGATCTGCTTGAACAGCTCGACGAAGAGCAGGCAGGTGGCGAGGATGCCGAAATCGGCGACCGGGACGAACCGTGCGGTCACCAGGAAGACCAGGAGGTTGATGACCTGGACGAGCGCGCTGTTGACGACCGACCAAATTGCGCCGCGTCCGACCTGTTTACCTAATGAGGGGGCAGCCATAACTCACTCCCACAAATCGTGCGGGAATGTCGCGAGCAGCGCCTGGGGATCGAAGGATATCGGCGGTGCGCCCCCCATTTCGAGCGCTTCGGCGACGCTGTTCGCGGAGTCGATGCCGGATCGTCCGGTCCCGCGCGCATAATCGTCATATTTGAACGGCGGTTCGGTCTCGGTCAGGCGGACATGCCGCGCGGGAATGCCGAAGGCCTCGGCGATCACGACGCCATGGAGCGAGCTGGCGAGCACCAGATCAGACCCGACGATCTGCTCGACCACCGCATTCCAGCCGCGCAGGGGCGACACGAACGGCAGACCGAGCGTCGGCGCGAGCGTGAGGTCGTGCAGGTTGGGGACGAACAGGACCGGCAGGGCGCTATGCCGCTTGAACCGGTCGGGGAACAGCGTCGGCAGCAGCAGCGCGGGGTCGCCATAGACCGCCGGGACGTCCAGCCCGCGCTCCGAAAGGAACGCCGCCGTCAGCGGACCGCGGACCGCGCGGATGTCGAGTGCGTCGAAAGCGTGACGATCGGCGGGGATCTTGCCGTTGACGCCCGAGCCCCAGACGGTGTCGCCGGTCTTGGCGAAATGCATCACCGATCCGACCGTGAACAGCGTCGCGTCGCGCGCCGTCTCCTCGTCGAGGCTGCGGCCGTGCAGCGCGAGGACACGCTCGGCGACGACCGTCGCCAGCCGGTCGCCGAAATTGATCGCGCTGCCCGCTGGACGCCATTCGAACACGTCGACGCGCGGATAGCGGTCGTCATAGGACGGCGGTGGCGCATGGCGCAGACGCGAGAGTGCGCGGTGCAGGCGAGGAGGCATCATCTGTTTCATCGCTTCATCCGTTGTCCGAGCGTCGCGGCCAGGAAGGTCGCGTTCCCGACGAGATAGCGTGACGCCATCCGTCGGGGCTCTTGCAGAAGGCGGAAGGTCCATTCGATGCCCGCGCGCTGCATCCAGAGCGGCGCGCGGACGAACTGGCCCGCAGTGAAATCGAGAAAGGCGCCGATGCACAGGATCACCGCACCGACGGTGCCCGCATTGGCGGCCGCCCATTTTTCCTGCCGCGGCTGTCCCATGCCGGCGAGCACGAGCCGTGCCCCCGATGCGCGGATCCGCTCCGACAGCGCGGGTGCCTCATCGGCGCTGAAAAAGCCGTGATGGCTGCCCGCGATGCGGATGTTCGGGAAGCGCTCCGCCAGGATCGCAGCGGCCTTTTGCGCGACGCCTGGCGGGCTGCCGAGCAGGAAGACGCCCGTTCCCGCCGGCAGCGCGGCGAGCACCGCGGGCGTCAGGTCGGTGCCATTGAGATTGGCCGGGAAGCGCGTGCCGTAGAGCAGCCGGCTGGCGATATCGACGCCGCTGCCGTCGTTGAAGAACACGCCCGCCCGCGTCGCGGTCACGAAGGCGGGATCCGCCCGCGCAAGGTTGACGCTGTGCGCATTGCAGAAGCCAAAGATGGCCGGACCGTCGCCTTCTACCGCGGCAACCACCTGTGCAACGGCACCCGGTACATCGGTGGCGACCACATCGATGTGGCCGATTCGCCGAATCTCCATCATGCCCACCATGCTCAATCGATCAGGATCGAGCCGAGAACGGGGGTGGCATGCTCCTGCAGCACGGCCGCGGCGTTGCGCAGCGCGCGTGCGTCCGACCGGTTGCGGCGCGCGACGATGATCGCCGCGTCGAGCCCGAAACACGCCTCGAGCTGTGTCGCGCTGGCGGGGCCGGCGTCGAAGATCACCAGCCCATAATGATCGCGCAGCGGATCGAGCGTGTTCGCAAGCCGCTGGCGGTCGAAGAGCTCGGACGCGTTGGGGACGCTCGGACCCGCCGACAGCAGCGACAGGCCGGGGATCGCGGTCGTCTGGGCGATCGCCTCGACGCGGCCGCCCGACGACAGCAGCGTCGACAGCCCGGTCCGGTTGGGCAGGCGGAACAGCCCGTGCTGACGCGGCGCGCCGATGCCGCCATCGACGAGCAGCGTCGAATAGCCGGCCTGGGCGCACGCGACGGCCAGATTGGCGGTGAGCACGGTGGTATGCAGCGTCTCGTCGTCGATCCCGATCATCGCGATCCCCTGAAGCGGAGAGCCGTCGGGACGGACGTCGCGCGTCACGATCGCGCGAATGTCACGCGCGGTGACCGCGATGGGATCGTCGGGCGCGAATGCTGCGACGACCAGCGGATCGACGCGCTCATCGCCCTCGGGAAGAACGGTGAAGCCCTGCTGCAGCTCGATCGCGCGGCGCACCTGCTCCTCGGTCGCAAAGCCGAGCTGGACCGCCGCCTCGCCGAACAACAGCCCGGTTTCAGCCTGGCGATGCTCGATCTGGCGATGCGCCTCGGGCGACAGCGACAGCAATTTGCCCAGAAGCTGCCGCTGGCTGGGCGCTTCGGCGCCCGGCGCGACCGCGGGACGAACGACATTTGCCGTTTCGCTCGAACGAAGCCTCATGACGTCTGCCTTCCACCCAGCAGCGACGCGACGCGCGACTGCGAAAACGATACCGAGCCCAGCACGGGCACACCCATGGCCGTCGCTGCGCCACTCGACGTCCGCACCCGCGGCCGCCACAGTTCGAGCGCCAGCGCCGTCCCCGCCGCCAGCATCCCGCCCAGCACGAGGCCGAGCGCCAACCGCATCGGTACGTTGGGCGAGGAGGGGAACATCGGCGGCTGCGCGACGTCGAGCTGGACGACGTTGGTCGACGGCGCCTCGCTCTGCAGCCGCATCGTGCCGAGACGCTGGGTTACGGTGTCATAGGCCGCGCGCGCCGAATCGACGTCACGCTGAAGCACGTCGAGCTCGGCGCGGTCTCCCGCGAGCGACAGCATCTTGCCGCGCTGCTGGTTCAGCAGGGCGCGCATCTGGCTTTCCTTGCTGCTCGCCGCACCGCTGGCGACGCGCACCGCATTGGTGCTCGTCCCGGTCTCGACCGCGAGCCGGCGACGCAGCGCCGACAGTTCCGCCTCGGCGGCCTGACGCTGCGGGTGGTTCGGACCGAGATCCGCGCTGAGCTGTGCGACTTCGGCCGTCTTGGCCGAGATCTGCGTGCGCAGACCCTGGACGACACCGGCCGACTGCACGTCGAGCCCGGTGCTGCCGCCGCCCGCCCGCGCGCCGGCATCCGCCGCCGCCGCTTCGGCCGCGGTTAGCTGGCCGGACAATTCGGTCAGGCGCGCGGCGTCGGTGTTGTTGGTCGTCGTGTCGACGATCCCGGTGCGACGCTGGAACGCGGTCAGCCGGCCCTGCGCCTGCTCGAGCGCGGTGCGGACCTCGCGCGTGCGATCCTCGAACCAGCGCGAATAGGTGCGGGCGGGATCGGTCTGCAGTTGCAGGCGCGCATCTAGGTAGCTGGTGGCAAAGCCATTGGCGACCTGTGCCGAGAATTGCGGATCGGCCGATTTGAAGCGGATCGCGAGCACGCGCGAGGTCCGGCCCGGTATGACCTCGAGCCCGCCGAGCAGCTGGCGACCATACCAGGCGTTGACGTCGCCGGCGCCACCGGTGCGCGCACGCCACTGGTCAGCAACCTGCGGGTTGGCGGCAAGCTTCAGGTCGCGGACGACCGCGGCGGCGATCGCCTCGCTCTGCAGGACGTCGGCCTGGGTCGCGACGAGCGCGGCCACGCCATCCTGCTGCGGCGCCGCCTCGTCGGTAACCGACTGGGCCGGGCCGCCGTCGAACAGCAGCGAGGACTGCGCGACATAGGTCTTGGGCGTGACGGCCGTCCAGAGTGCGACCAGCACGACGATCAGCAGAATGATCGCCAGCTCGATACGCCAGCGCGCCTTGAGCGACGCGATCAGATCAGCGGGTATTAGCAAGGTTGCTCTCCTGCGGTGCGCCAAGCCGGGCCGCCGTGGTGGAAACAGGGGTCGTCATCAACAGCGCGATCAGCATCTGCGGCGCGGTACTGTCACGGAAATACACGCCATCGTGTTCGCCGTCATTGCCCCGTTCGCGGACCAATGCGGGGTCTAGCATCGAAATGGCACGATCATATCGATCGGTATCAAGCAAAACGACGTCCATCGTCGCGGCAGTGCGGGCCAAGGCCTCGAGCGCATCGCGCTGTTCGAGCGTGCAGCCGAGCACGACCTTCGCGAACAGCCGCGCATCGGGTTCGTTCATCTGCGCCCAGTGGCTGAACGCATCGACGAAGCCGGTGCGGGTATGCGCCTTGGTGACGATATCCGCGTCGCTGCTGACAGCGGCGAGCGATGAATGCCCGGCCAGCATGCGCAGGTGATAGGGCGAGCCACAGGCGGCATCGGCGATCATCGCGCGCGCATCGGTATCGAAGCGGACGCCGGTATTGGCCTCGCCACGTGCGATCAGCGCGTCGACGCTGTCGGCGCCGATCCGGCCCAGCGACACGATCCGCATGTGCCGGCGCAGCGACGGGTGGCCAGCGACGACGTCGGACACGGTCCGCGCGATTCCCACCAGCACGAACAGCACCGGCACGAGCGCGTCGGACAGCAGCTTCATCGCCGCAGCGACGTCGCTCTTCACGCTCGCATCCTCGATCCGGTCGAACTCGTCGAAGATCAGGATCGTCGGCGCGGTGACGCGGTCTGCCACCAGATCGACGAACGCCCGTGGGCCGAAATTCTCCGGCATCTGTTCGAGCTTCTGCGCAAAGGCACGCTGTCCGCCGGGCGCGAAGGCTGCGGGCGGGAGCGCGTCGAGATAGAGCCTGATGATGTCGGCGAAGGTCGCATGCGGTTCGCACGCGAAATAGAGCACGACGCGCCCGATTCATCCGCATGCTCGCCGAGCACGCGTACCAGCGACGTCTTGCCCGAGCCGCGTGCGCCGTGGATCACCGCATGCTGGTGAAAGTCGAGCGTCGCGGCGAGCAGATGGTCGAGCTCGACCGCGCGTCCGAACAGCTCGCCGCGGGTCCGCACCGGGCGTGCGGCATCGAACGTGTCCGCGATCCTGCGCCGGTCGCCGATCAGCCGCGTCGCGGTGCTTGCCGGGACGGGATCCGCGGGCAGGTCGACGACCGGCGCGGCGGGCGGGGTGTAGCGATGCGTCAGCTCGATCACGGGGGGCTCGGCCCATCCGCGGCCGTCCAGCCAGCGCGTCAGCGATGCAATCCATGACTTCAACATAATTCTTGTATCTGCCTTGCCGATCCGGGGAGCGGGTACGCGACGTTGCTGCAACGCACAATAGGATTGCCGTACGGCTCCACGGGGCCACTATACCCTGTGATCATTAAGATTTGTGCCGTATCAGGATAGACATTTGCGGTTTGTCCCCGGTCTTGTCGGGTTGCACGCTGTACATATACGGCCCCCACAGGGCGCCGCCTGCCCAATAGGTCCAACCGAGCCAGACGTCCGAGCCCGCGTCAAGTGTGCCGAGCACCGCATCGAGCGCGGCGAGGCAGTTCGGGTCGCTGCTCGCGCCGAATTCGCCGAGAAATCCCCGTGCCTTGTTGGCGCGCAGCCAGGCGGTGGCCGAATCGAACGCCTGTGCGGCGGCCTTTGGCGACACGCATTCCGGATGCGTGCCCGAGGAGTCGGCATCCGGATATTGGTGCATCTCGAACGCCATGTTGTTCGCCGGGTCGACGAGCGTTTTCAGCGCCTCGCCGTTCGAGTCGCTGCCTTTCGTCCAGGAATGGGCACCCGACCAGTTCGTTCCCGGGACGAGCACCAGATTGCGCGCGCCCGTCGCGCGGATTGCTTGCAAGGACGCCTCCGCAATCGGTCGCCACGCCGTGGCGGACAGGCCATTGGGTTCGTTCATCACGCCGAACCCGATACGCTTGTCCCCGGCATAATGGCGGGCGAGGCGGGTCCAGAGGTCGGCGAGCATCGCGCCGCGCGGGTCGATCTGGTCGAGCCGTTGGCCGCGGTATTTGGCGTAATTGTGCACGTCGAGGATGATCAGGCCGAACCCGCCGAGCCCAGCGATCGATTCGTCGAGCCGCGCGAGTTCCGCGGCGTCGATCGGGGCATTGGGCTGCGGTTGCAGCCGTTCCCAGAGAACGGGCACGCGGATCGCATTCATGCCCGCGGCGACGAAGGGCGCGGTCTCCTGTGGCTTGGGGTAGAAATAGTCGAAGCCGTAGCGCCCGGGAATGCGCTTGGAGGCAAAGCCGCCCGTCGCGATGTTGACGCCGGTATAGCGCGGATGCGCGGGCTTGCGCGGCCCTGTCGCGGAGGGGGCATCGGCGGCGGGATCGAGCGTGATCGGCAGACCGGTGCGCGCGGGCGCAATCATGACCGCAACGCCAGCCGTCGCGACCAGCGCAGCGCCTCCCAGCGCAATGAACAGGCCGTTATGTCGCATCGGCACGCCCATCACCCAAGCCGGTGACCCGTGCAAGCGTCACTCGACCAACGCCGGGGGAATCGCGACGGCTGGCCCGGATGGCAAGGCGTGCTGGTGCGGGCGGCGACGGACATGGCGGGGCAGTAGGGCATGAAAAAGGGCGCCCCGTTGCCGGAACGCCCTCTTCTCAGGCCGTGACCGCAGACGTCAGGCTGTTGCGAAACGGACCTGGCGACGACGAACGCGCAGGGCATCGCATGAAACGAGACATTCCGACCCCCGGACGCCGATCACTGATTTAGAGCCATTTTTCATTGATGAAGACCGAGTCCTCGGCCTTCAGTTCGCCGTCGAGATCGACCTTCTTCAGCTTCTCGCCGTCGCGGAAGATCGTGACGTTCCGCGTCGATCCGGCGAGCGTCGGACCACCGGCGCGGGCAAGCGCCTGGCGAACCGTCATCCCGGTCTTTAACGGGAAGGATCCGGGCGAATTCACCTGACCATAGACATAGATGACGGGCGCGACCGGAACGAAGAGCGTGTCCTTCGCCTCGAGCAGCGTCGCCGCGCTCCATTCGCCGCTGAGGTCCGAGAGGAGGATACGGTGTTCGACCGGATCGCCGACCCGCTTCAGGATCGCATAGTCCGCGCTGGTCCCACGCGTGCCGCCCGCGCGGGCGAGCGTCATGCCGACGGTCAGCTGCAGATCGAGCGGATAGATGCCGGGGGTTCCGACCTCGCCGAACACGGTCACCGAACTGCTGACGAACTGCGTGACCTCGACATTGACGACGGGCTTGACGAAATAGCCGCCGCTCCGCAGCCGGGCGGCGATGTCCGCGGCCAGTTCACGCGCGGTCTGGTTGCGCACCTGGACCGCGCCGAGGAACGGCAGGGTGATCGTGCCATCGCTTTTGACGCGCGTCTTGACCACCTGGCCCGGGCCCTGGCCGAAAATCGTCACCTCGACCTCGTCATCGGGGGCCAGGCGATAGCGTCGTTGGGTACGGCACCCGCCGGCGCGGGTGTCGGGCGCGCGGTTGGTACCTGCGCCCCGGCGGCCGCAGCGGCCATGAGCAACGGCAGAACAAGCGAATGCGCCATGCGGATCTTCATCATCATCCCCTTAGAAACGGGCCGTGACACCCGCCGATGCGGATGTGGCCGTATAGTCGTAAATCGCATTGTCCGCCGTGCGGCGCTGGTGAGCGACGTTCAGGCTGAGCCGCAGCGACCGGTGAAAATCGAATGCATAGCTTCCGCCGACGACGTTCAGCCTATCCTTGCCGCGTGGTGGTTGAAGCGTAAGCGCCAGATCCTCGCCGCGCGGGTCGCGTCGCGCGCGCTGGGCGAACAGCGTGGCGGTGCTACGCGCCGAGAGCAGATAGGACACGTTGAGGTTGTAGCTGTCGGCGATGATATAGGTCGCGCCAAACGAGCTCTGATTCTGCACCGCACGGCGGCCGGAGCCGACGATCGTGAACCGGGGCACCGGGCGTATCGTCACCTGCGCGTCGAACGACGGGCCGCTGAAGGACGGCACGGCCGCGCGCTTGGGGTCGGCATGCGTGATGCCGCCGCCAAGCCGGAAGCTGACGCGCGGCGCGACCGAACGTTCGAAGACCAGCTGGACGTCGGTGATCATCGTCGAATCGTCGATCCCGGTCAGATCCTCGATACCCGGGCGCGCGATCTTCGCAACCGAGCCAATGAGCTGCAGCGTACCGAGGCTGGGCCGCCCGTAGCCGATCCCCGCGCGCAGCGCCGACTGGTTCGTGTCCAGAACCTTGCGGCTGCTGTTGGTGAGCGACACGCGGTTGACGCCCACCGCGGGAAAGAAACCCGCCGCGGCGCGGCAGCTCGCGCCGACGTCATAGACCTGGCGCAGGAAGCTCTCGGTCACCACGGTGTTGGTGTCGCCGAGATCGAACTGCGCGCGTTCGAGCGCCGCGCTGCCGGTCACGCTGCAGGGCGCGCCGACCGGGGTCGTCACGCTCGAGGTCAGGTTGATCCGCTCGCGATCGAGGCCGCTGAACCGGGTGTTGAAATCATAGCCGACCGTGCCGCCGGCGGTGACGCGGGTGCGTCCGAAGATGCGGTTCAGGTCGACCGCCAGCGCCGGCGAAACGCGGATATTGTCGCGCGGTCCGCTGCCGCGCGCGTCGTTGAGACGCAGCACGTTGCTGTCATAGACACTGGTGATCACCGGCACGACACGAAACCGGTCGACATTGCCCGCGACGGGCACGCTGACGGGTGTGTTGACGTTGACCGTCTGTGCCTGCGCACCGCTCACCAAACCGCCGGTCATGGCCGCCGCGAGCGCGACCTTGCCGATCCGTGCAGTTCGCTCGTCTCGAGCCCTTCGCATTGTTTCCCGTCATGTTTTCAATTGCTACCCGCATGATGCGCGGTCGCATTTCGTCCTTCGAGCTATTCCGGCGCTTGTCAAATCTCGACTCGCGGCACCGGGCCCAAGGGCACCGCGTCTCGATAAGTGAAAAGCGCGATCAGGTCGAGTGACGGCGTCGCACGGTGCTGTCCCTTGATCGTACACCGGGTCGCGACGATTCGGGTGTCAGGCCTCGGCGATCAGGCTGAGCACGTCGCCGATCAGGCGTCGCATCGCGTCGCGCGCACCATCGGCATCGCGCGCGGCGATCGCGACGGCGACCGCGGCATGGTCGGCGATGTTCGCGCTGCGCCCCTTGATACGGTTGGTGAAGCGGATCGAGGTGCGAAGCGCGGTTTCGACCACCGACTGGAACTGTGCGTAGAAGGGGTTGCGCGACGCGCGCAGGACGGCGACGTGGAACGCGATGTCCGCGTCGAGTGGATCGTCATAGCTGCGCTCAGCCGCGGCCATCCGCGCCAGCCCCGCCTCGATCGCGACCATGTCCTGTTCGGTGTGGTACAGCGCCGCGAGCGCCGCCGCTTCCGGTTCGATCCCGATCCGCAGCTGGTTGAACTGCTGGAGCAGCTCGACCGAGAATTTGCGGTCCAGCAGCCAGCGCAGCACATCGGTGTCGAACAGGTTCCAGCTGCTCGCTGGCTGGACGATCGTGCCCTGTCGCGGGCGCGCGCTGACCAGTCCCTTGGCGGTCAGCATCTTGACCGCCTCGCGGGTCACCGATCGGCTGACGCCATGCGCCACCGCGATCTCCGCCTCGGTCGGGAAGGGCCGATCCGTATATTGGCCGGTCACGATGGCCTTGCCGAGCAGGTCGAGCATGCCATGCGTAAGGTTCCGTCCCAGATCCCGATTCTCCAGGGCAACGACGTCGGTCAGCACACGCTCCATAAAGCCTGTGTGGCGCAAACCGGTCCGGCTGTCACCCACTGCAAGCGTCTGGGTGGCGTGGATTGTCATATAATTCTGCCGCGCGTGTGCCGGGAAGGCGCTGCGGAAGGGCGAACGGGCAATAACGCTATCCCCGGAAGACCGAACCGCCTAGACGGCGCGCTCCCCGGGGGGCCGCTGACGCGCGGCTGAGAGGTGGGCTGCAGCCCATGACCCGCTGAACCTGATCCGGTTGATACCGGCGTAGGGAGGGCTGGCGGCGCGTCCGTCGTCCCTCCGTGTGGAGTGGACGCAAGACCGTGATGATCCTTCGATTTGACCTGATGACGGGCCGGCCGCCCCGTGTTGCGTGCAGTGCGCTGGCAGTGGCACTTGCTGCTGTGGTGGCCTTCACCCCCGCCGGCGCGCAGACGCAGGCGGATTCGCGGGACGGCGCCGACCCGGTCGATATCCGCGTCGTCGGTCTTCTCGATCCCGAGGGGCTGCTCCCCGACCAGACGGTGCCCAAGTCCGAGAGCGCGATCGCCGCGGCGTTCATCACCAAGCAGGCGCCGACGCTCAACGCGTTCCAGCTGGTCAACCTCCTGCCCGGCGCGACCGTCGCGTCGAGTGATCCTTACGGCTTGTCGACCAGTTCGAGCCTGACGTTGCGCGGGCTGGGGCAGGACGAGATCGGTGTGACGATGGAGGGCGCGCCGCAGAACGACATTGGCTATTATTACGCCTATCCCTCGCAGTTCGCCGATACCGAGAATCTGCAGCGCATCGCGCTGGCGCAGGGCGCGGTCGATATCGCGTCGCCGACGCTGGGCGGTGCGGGCGGGTCGCTGTCGCTCTGGCTCGACGATCCGAGTGCGGCGCCGCGCGGGCTCGTCGACCTGTCGATCGGGTCCTATGCGGCGCGGCGCGGCTTCGTCCGGCTCGATAGCGGGCGGATCGGCCAGACGGGGCTGCGGGCGTTCGTCTCCTATTCGAACACGCGCGCGAACAACTGGCGCGGTGCCGGCCATGACACGCGCCAGCATGTCGATGCCAAGCTGCTCGGCGAATGGGGCAACGGCAACCGCGCGAGCCTGGCGCTGTCGTTCAACGATGCAAACTCGTCGACCTATCGCAGCCCGACGCTCGCCGAATGGCGCGCCCAGGGACGCGATTTCAACTTCGATGCGCGGTACAGTGCGGGCAACACCAATTACTGGCGGCTCTACCGCGCGCCGTTCCGCAACCTCTATGCGTCGGCGCCGGTGCATCTGGCGCTGGGCGCGGGGGTGACGCTCGACAGCACCAGCTATCTGCAGTTCGGCTACGGCAATTCGCCCTATGGCACGCAGCTCGGCACGACCGGCAATTTCCTCGGCATCGAGCCGCTCGCCGATCCGATCGCGCTGCCGGGCGCGGTCGACGGGGTCGCGACGGTGCTGGGCAACTATACAGGTGACCAGCGCCGCGTGGGCACGGTCAACACGCTGACGATCGAGCGGGGCATCCACCGGCTGACCGCGGGGCTGTGGTTCGATCACGGCATCGACCGCGTCGTCCAGTCCTACACCGCGGTCGGCGCCGATGGCGCACCGGCCGATCGCTGGGGCTATCGCGCAAAGGCGATCCGGACCGCCGACGGCCGGTTGCTCGCCTATGAGAACCAGCGGACCGTGACGGTGACCAAGGCGGCGTTCCTGGCCGACCATGTCACGCTGACCCCGCGTCTTGCGGTCGATATCGGGTTCAAGGGCGTCAATGTGCTGCGCAGCGGGCGCAATTACTTGCCCGGCCCGCAGGACAGCGTCCGTCTCGACAGCTTCGCCGCGCTGCCGCGGGCGGCGGTGCATTACGAGATCGACGACCGGCAGCAGCTGTTCGCCAACATCACCACCAACTTCCGCACGCCGAACGAGTTCACGCTCTACGACAGCTATGCGGGCGGTGCGCTGGTCAGCGCGGGGACGACCGCGCTGAAGAACGAATATGCCGTCTCGCAGGAGCTGGGCTATCGCTATATCGGTACAGCGCTGTCCGCATCGGTGACGGGGTTTCATTATGATTTCCGCAACCGCCAGCTGGCAACGGTCATCAATAGCGGCGGCGCGCTGGTCAATTCGACGCTGAATGCCGGGGGACAGAGCTCCTACGGGATCGATGCCGAGATCGACTATCGCCCGGCGCGCGGTGTCAGCGTCTATGTCTCGGGCGAATATCTACGCGCGCGAATCAGCGACGACCTGCCGGTTGGCGACGATTATCTGCCGACCCGCGGCCGGCATGCGGTCTCGAGCCCGACCGTCCAGGTCGGTGGCGGCGGGACCTATGACGACGGACGGTTTTTCGGCAGTGTCGCGGTGAAATATGTCGGCCGGCAATATGCGACCTTCGTCAACGACGAGAGCATCAAGGGCTATGCGACGCTCGACCTGTCGGTCGGCGTGCATCTGGCGTCGATGCTCGACGGCAAGCGGACCGACCTGCGGCTGAACGCGATCAACGTGACCGATCCGCGCGTGCTGGCGGGGGTGCAGTCGGTCTCGACCAATGCGCGTGACGTGATCGGGCGCGGCGGGACGCTGATCGCGGGATCTGCGCCGACCTATTATGTCGGAAGTGGTGCGGCCGTCATGGCGACCATCTCGCGCGGCCTGTGACCGGAGCGCGCGCGATGATCGGCGCGGGCTCGCCGGCGGCGCATCTGGTCCACGGGATGGGCACGGACATGGCCGCACCGAGCTGGCCGGCGATCACCGCCGAGGAAGCCGCGACGGTGGTCGCGCAGTTTCCGGCCGCCGGTCTGCTCGAGCATGTGCACTGGCATTCGCCGCGTCCTTTCTCCGCAGCGGCGCTCGTCGAGACCTGGCAGGGCATGTTCCTGCTCAAGCGGCATCACCGCCGGATGCGGACGCCCGATCAGCTGGGCGCGGAACACCGGTTCATCGCGCATCTGCGGACGCGCATTACGGTGCCGGAGGTCATGACGCTCGCCGCCAGCGACAGCGGCGCGCTGGCCCGTGGCGACTGGACCTATGAACTGCATCGCAAGGCCGCCGGCGTCGACCTGTATCGCGACCGGCCGTCCTGGACGCCGTTCCTGTCGCTCGCGCAGGCGCGTGCGGCGGGCGTTGCGCTGGCGCGGCTGCACCGCGCGTCGCAGGGGTTCGATGCGCCGGCGCGCGTGCTGCAACCGCTGGTCGCGAGCTTCACCATCCTGCCCGATCCCGATCCTATGGCGGCGGCGGGACGCTATGTCGTGGCGCGGCCGGCGCTCGCCGCGTTCCTCGCCCGGAGGCCGTGGCGGCGTGAACTCGCGTCGCTCTTCAGCGCGCTCGGCGACGGGTTGCAGCCGCGGCTCGCCGCGCAGCCGGCCTTGTGGACGCATAATGACTGGCATCCCTCCAACCTGCTCTGGGAGGAGGAGGACGTGCGGACCGTCATCGATTTCGGGCTGGCGGACCGGACCTGCGCGCTGCACGACGTGGCGATCGCGATCGAACGCAGCGGTGTTGCCTGGCTGGCGCTCGGGCAGGGCGCGGACGCCGCGATCGGCCAGCCCGAGGCGGCGTGTGCGCTGCTGGCGGGCTATGCGGCGACGACCGCGTTCGGTGCGGAGGACCGGGCGACGCTCGTCCGGCTGCTGCCGCTGGTGCATCTCGAATTCGCCCTGTCGGAGGTCGCGTATTTCGCAGGGGTGCTCGGCGACATGAGCGCGGCGGCGCTGGCCTGGGACGGCTATCTGATCGGCCATGCGGCGTGGTTTCTGTCCGAACCGGGGCAGGCGTTCCTCCGCCGGATCGCCGATGCGGAGAACGGCGCGTGACGATGCTCGAGATCGCCGCGGTCGCGGTCAGTTTCCTCGGCATCTGGCTGACCGCGGTGCGGCGGCTGTGGTGCTGGCCGGTCAATTTGCTGGCCTGTGCGCTGTACTTCAAGCTGTTCCTCGACGTGCGGCTCTATGCGGACATGATGCTGCAGGCGGTGTTCGCGGGTGCGCTGGTCTATGGGTGGCGCAACTGGACGCGCGGGCGGCAGGATGCGGGCGACGTCGCCGTCGTGCCGCTACGGCCGATCCCCGCGCTGGCGGGGCTTTGCGCCGGTGCAGGTGCCGCGCTGGGAATCGGGTTCGTCATGAGCCGCTATACCGACGCGGCGCTGCCGTGGATCGATGCGACGCTGAGCAGCTTCAGCCTCGTCGCGCAATATTGGACCGCGCGGCGGCACAGTGCGAGCTGGCTGCTGTGGATCGTCGTCGACATCGTCTATGTCGGGATGTTCGTCGCGAAGGGCCTGATGCTGACCGCGGGTCTCTATGCGGCGATGATCCTGCTCGCGCTGCTGGGCTATCGGCAGTGGCAGGCGGCGCGTCAGAACCAGGCGCGCACACCGAGCGCGAGCGAGACCCCGCCCGTGCTATCGCCGTCGCTGCGCGCATAGCGGGCGGTGGCGCCGTAGCGCCGTTCCCAGGCCAGCCCGACATAGGGCGCGAATTCGCGGCGGATCTCGTAGCGTAGCCGCAGGCCCAGTTCGGCGGTGGACAGCCCCGCGCCGATCCGGCTGCCGGGCATGTCCTGCGCGGCGAGGTTCAGCTCGACACGCGGCTGGAGGATCGCGCGCTGGGTGATGCGCTGGTCGTACCAGGCCTCCGCACGCGCCAGCACGTCGCCCTTGTCGGACAGGAACAGCGTGCCCTCGACGTCGAACCAATAGGGCGCCAGACCCTCGACCCCAAGCGCGGCATAGGTCCGTTTGGCACCTGCGCCGAGATCCTGGCGGACGCCCGCCTGCAGGTTCCAGTACGGGTCGAGCGCGCGCGAATAGAGCGCCTGCACTTCGGCGGCCTCGACCCGGTCGCCGAGACCTCCTTCGCCCTCGGTCTTGACGACAAGGCGGTCGATGTCGCGCCGAACCAGCCCGCGCCGTCCCAGCGATAGCCGTCGCGACCGTTGCGCACCTGCAGCTCGGCGAGGTTGAAGAGGATCTGGCTGAAGCGCATGCCACCATGCTCGTCGCGCATCATCCGGTTGGCCGTCGCCATCGTCGCGGAATCGTAGAAGCGCGCCGCCGCCAGCGTGGTCGGCGGGGCGGGGGGTGGCGCG
>NZ_JRVI01000090.1:0-10900 GCF_000783375.1 Sphingomonas sp. Ant20 | reverse complement strand
GGTGTGATGCACCCGGATCCGCGCCGCCGGCATCCCCATCGCGATCATGTCCGCGCGCATCGCCGCGCTGACCGCGAGCAGCCCGTCCGCCGCGCAACCCGCACGCCGGATCTGCGCGCGCGTGCCCGCCGCACGACCCCAAAGATGAATATCCGCCCCGCGCGCTTGATCGACACGGGCACGCCATAGCGTCGCCCGAGCGCGACCGCGGCAACGCCGTCGGGAAAGAAGAACGACGCATCAATGACATCGAATGGAAAATTCGGCCGCACGGCGTCGAGCACCGGGATCAGCGCGCGGGTCAGCGCCGCGGCTTGCCACCGCCCCCCGGTCGCAGGGATCGTCGTGAACCGCGGCCGCTGCACGCCCACCCCACGCCACGTCTCCTTGAGCGGCAACCGCGCGAGCGGCGCGAAACGCGGCATCAGACGCAGCGGCCCGGGCGGCAGGCCGATCGGTGCGATGACACGCAGGTCGACCCCCGGATGCGCCGCGAGCCCCAGCGTCTGCCGCTCGACAAAGACGCCGAAATTGGGCCGGCTCGCATCGGGAAACAGCGTGGACAGGGTCAGGACGCGCATCATGGCCCTTGATATCGCCGCCGGGTTAAGAACCCTGTCGCCGCGATTATTGCAGGTCGACCGGCCCGGTCGCGATCACCCCCGCGCGCAGCGCATCGTCATACAACAGCGCGCTTTCGCGCTGCACCTGATGCGTCAGCCGGCTCAGCATCGCCTCGGCTTCGCCGCGGAACTCATACCAGTCGGCGGGCTCGATCGTCGGCAGCCAGTGCGCGATGAACACCCGCCATTCGCGGCGCAGCGCGTCGAGTTCCGCGGCCATGACCGCGACCGTCTCGGGCGAATAGTCCGCCTCGGTCGCGATCGCGGTCAGGTCGATCACCTCGTCCTCGACGCCCAGATGATCCGCGACCAGCACCGCCAGCTCGAGCAGCTTGCGCGACGCCCCCGCGCAATTATGCCCGCGCCGCTGCAACAGCGCGACCAGGTCGGCGCAGCGTTCGGCGATACGGTCATGAACGTCGATCAGGCGTCGCCACGACGTCCGGTCGTCACGCTGCTCGGCGAGTCTTTGTGAGGTGACTTCCATCGAATTTCTCCCCTTTTCAACGCGCGCCCTCGTCCGTCATGCCCCAACCCCCCGACCGCCGGCGGGTGACGATGCGCGCTACTCCCGATAGGCGGTGGTTATCGCTTCGACTTCTGCCGGATCGCCCATGATCAGGCCGATCCGCTGGTGCAGGCTGCTCGGCTCGATCGACAGGATGCGCTGCTCGCCGTCGGTGGCGGCACCCCCTGCCTGCTCCATCAGCATCGCCATCGGATTGCCCTCGTACATCAGCCGCAGCTTGCCGACCTTGCCGGGCTGGCGGACGTCGCGTGGGTACAGGAACACGCCGCCGCGCTTGAGGATGCGGTGCGCGTCGGCGACCATCGATCCGGTCCAGCGCATGTTGTAATCGGTACCGAGCGGCCCGTCCTTGCCCGCGATCCGCTCGTCGATGAACCGCGTCACCTCGGGCGACCATTGGCGCGCATTCGACGTGTTGATCGCGAATTCGCGCTTGCCACCGGGCATGCGGATGTTGGTGTCGGTCATCACCCACGACCCGATCTCGCGGTCGAGCGTGAACTCGTGCACGCCGGCGCCGACCGTCAGCACTAGGATCGTCTGCGGACCATAGACTGCATAGCCTGCCGCGACCTGGGTCTGCCCCGCCTGGAGGAAGTCCTGCTCGGACACATCGGCGCCCGACGCGGTCTCGGCCGCGCGCAGCACCGAAAAGATCGTGCCGACCGACAGATCGACGTCGATATTGCTCGACCCGTCGATCGGATCGAACAGCAGCAGATATTCACCCTTGGGATAGCGGTTGGGGACGAGGTGGATCGTCTCCATCTCCTCCGACGCCATCGCCGCCAGGTGCCCGCCCCACTCGTTCGCCTCGAGCAGCATCTCGTTCGCGATCACGTCGAGCTTCTTCTGCACCTCGCCCTGGACGTTCTCGCTCTCGAGGCTGCCGAGCACGCCGCCCAGCGCCCCCTTGCCGATCGCATGGCTGATCGCCTTGCACGACCGCGCGACGACCTCGATCAGCAGGCGCAGCTGCGGCTGCAGCGTGCCGGCCTCGCGTTGCTGTTCGATCAGGAACTGGGTCAGCGTCTTGCGCTTCATGGGCAGGGTACCTTCGACCGGAATGGAGAATGCAATCGTGGTTAGCCAAGCCGATCCTGCTATACCATAGGAGAGAAATGCCCGATCCGACCGAACGATCCCTCTTTATGACGGGGTGTTTCGGCCAATCGGCTCGCGCTGGCGCGGCGTTGTCGCTAGAGGCTGCCGCGATGTCCGCGTTCGACCAGCATCATCGCGACCTCTCCGCGCTTGCCGCCGCGACGCGCCGCCGTGCGCTGATCGCGCGGCAAGGAGTTGATTTCGCCTCCAATGACTATCTCGCGCTCGGCCAGAGCGGACGGATCGCCGCGGCCGTCGCGGCCGCGCTCGCGCGCGGCGTCGCGGTCGGTTCGGGCGGATCGCGGCTGCTCCGCGGCAATGATCCCGAACATATCCTGCTCGAAACCGAGGCGGCGGCGTTCTTCGGCGCGGAGGCCGCGTTGTACTTCTCGACCGGTTATGCCGCCAACGCCGCGCTGTTCGCGACGCTGCCGCAGACCGGCGACCTCGTCGTCCACGACGCGCTGATCCATGCGAGCGCGCATGAGGGGATGCGGCTCGGCCGTGCGGAGACGGTCTCGGCAGCGCATAACGACGTCACCGCCTTTGCCGATGCGATCGCGCAGTGGCGCCGCGCGGGCGGCACCGGGCGGCCCTGGATCGCGGTCGAAAGCCTCTACAGCATGGACGGCGACCGCGCGCCGCTCGACGCGCTCGTCGCGCTCGCCGAGCAGCATGACGGCGTCGTGCTGATCGACGAGGCGCATGCCACCGGCGTGTTCGGCGACGATGGCCGCGGTCTCGCCGGGCATCTGGAGGGACGGCCCGACATCGTTACCTTACGCACCTGCGGCAAGGCGATGGGGTGCGAGGGCGCGCTGGTCTGCGGCCCCGAGATTGTCCGCGACTTCCTCGTCAACCGGGCCCGCGCGTTCATCTTCTCGACCGCGCCCTCGCCGCTGATGGCGAGCGCCGCGCGCGCGAGCCTGCAGATCCTCGCCGACGAACCCGAACGCCGCACCGCCCTGCGCGCGCTCATCGCCACCGCCGAAACCGTGCTCGCACCGTACGGCGTCGTGCCGACCGGATCGCAGATCCTGCCGCTCGTGCTCGGCGACGATGCGACGACGATGCGCGTCGCGGCGGCGGTCCAGGCGGCAGGGTTCGACGTTCGCGGGATTCGCCCGCCGACCGTGCCCAGGGGCACGTCGCGCCTGCGGATCTCGCTCACGCTCAACGTCACCGCACCCCAGATCGCAGGGCTCGGCGACGCGTTGCAAAAGGCCCTGTCATGACCCGTCTCGTCGTTACCGGCACCGACACCGATGTCGGCAAGACCGTCTTTGCCGCCGCGCTCGCGGGCGCGCTCGACGCAAGCTATTGGAAACCCGTCCAGGCCGGGCTCGACGGCGGCAGCGATGCGTCGCGCGTCGCCGCGCTATCCGGCCTCGCGCGCGAGCGGATCCTGCCCGAGGCCTATCGGCTGACGACGCCCTGCTCGCCCGACCGCGCGGCGACGCTCGACGGGGTGACGATCGACCTCGACCGGCTCGTGCCCCCCGCGCTGCCCGGCCCGCTGGTGATCGAGGGAGCGGGCGGGGTGATGGTGCCGCTGACCGACACCTGCGTCTTTGCCGACCTGTTCGCGCAGTGGCAGCTGCCCGTCGTGATCGTCGCGCGCACCGCGCTCGGCACGATCAACCACAGCCTGTTGTCGATCGAGGCGCTGCGCCGCCGCGACGTGCCGATCCTCGGCGTCGCGTTCGTCGGCGATGCGGTCCCGCACAGCGAGGCGGCGATCGTCCGGCTGGGCGACGTGCGACATCTCGGCCGGCTGCCGATCCTCCCCCGGCTCGACACCGCCGCGCTCAGCGCCGCGTTCGCCGCCAGTTTCCGGCTCGAGGATTTCCGATGACGTCGCCGATCTGGCATCCCTTCACCCAGCATGGTCTGGGCGACCCGATCCCCCGCATCGTCCGGACCGAGGGGGCGGTGCTCCACACCAGCGACGGGCGGCGGATCGTCGACGCGATCTCGTCCTGGTGGGTGACAACGCATGGCCACCGCCATCCCCGGATCATGGCCGCGATCGCCGAGGAGGCGGGGCGGATGGACCAGATCATCTTCGCCGGCTGGACGCATGAACCCGCCGAAACGCTTGCGCGCGGGCTCGTCGCGATCATGCCCAAGGCGCTGCGCCACGTCTTCTTCTCCGATTCCGGCTCGACCGCGGTCGAGGTCGCGCTGAAGATGGCGCTTGGTTACTGGCGCAACCGCGACGAACCGCGCGACCGGATCCTAGTGCTCGAACACAGCTATCACGGTGACACGATCGGCACGATGTCGGTCGGCGAACGCGGCGTCTACAACCGCGCCTATGCGCCGCTGCTGTTCGACGTCGGCACCATCCCCTTCCCGCACCCCGGCGCCGAACGGGCCACGCTCGACGCGCTCGAGGCAGCGTGCCGCGCCGCGCCCGCCGCGTTCATCGTCGAACCGCTCGTGCTCGGCGCGGGCGGCATGCTGATCTATCCGCCGCACGTACTCGCCGAGATGCGCGCGATCTGCGCCCGTCACGCCGTGCTGTTCATCGCCGACGAGGTGATGACCGGCTGGGGCCGTACCGGCACGCTGCTCGCCTGCGAACAGGCGGGCGTCGTGCCCGACATCCTGTGCCTGTCCAAGGGCTTGACCGGCGGCGCGGTCCCGCTCGCGGTGACGATGGCAACCGCGGAGATCTTCGACGCGCACCTGTCCGACGACCGCGCACGGATGTTCTTCCACTCCTCGAGCTATACCGCCAACCCGATCGCCTGCGCCGCCGCCAACGCGAACCTCGCGATCTGGCGCGACGAGCCGGTGCCTGACCGGATCGCGACACTCGGCGCACGACAGGCGGCGCATCTCGACCGCATCGCCCGCCTGCCCGGCGTGACCAACCCGCGCCGCATCGGTACGATCGCCGCGGTCGACCTGCAGGTCGGCGATCGCGGCTATCTGTCGGATCTCGGCCCGAAACTGCTGCGCTTCTTCACCGCACACGACCTGTTGCTGCGACCGCTCGGCAACACCGTCTACGTCATGCCGCCCTATTGCATCGACGAGCCCGACCTCAACGCGATCTATGCCGCGATCGAGGAGGCGTGCGCGACCCTGCTCTAGTCCTCGCTGTAGCGTTCCTCGGCCCAGGGATCGCCGCGCCGGTGATAGCCATTGACCTCCCAGAAGCCCGGCTTGTCCGCGCCAAGGAACGCGATCCGCGAAATCCACTTCGCGCTTTTCCAGAAATAGAGATGCGGGATGACGAGGCGGACCGGGCCGCCATGCTCGCGGGTCAGCGGCTTGTCCTGCCAGCTGTGCACAAGCAGCGCGTCCGCCGCGGCGAAATCGGCCAGCGGGACATTGGTGGTGTAGCCGTCATAGCCGTGCAGCGTCAGGAACGCCGCCGCATCGACCGGGCCGACATGGTCGAGCAGGTCGCGCGTCGCCACGCCCGACCAGTCATTGTCATAGCGCGACCAGGTCGTGACGCAGTGAATGTCCGACCGCACCGCGGTCTGCGGCAACGCCATGAACCCCGCCCAGTCGAGCGTCACCGGCCGCTCGACCAGCCCGTCGATCGTCAGCCGCCACCGCTCGCGCGCGATATCGGGCTGCTGGCCAAGATCGAGCACCGGCCAGTCGCGGACCAGATGCTGCCCCGGTGGCAGGCGGTCGCCCTCCGCGCGGTCCGTCGCTCCCGTCAGGAACTTGCCCTCGCTTGCCCAGCGTTGCTTCGACCGCGTCAGCTTGGTCGGTTCGGACCTGTCATCATCGCTCATGCGGCACAGACTAGGCGGCTTGCGGCGACGGGGCCACCGTCGATTTCCCGGGGGATTTCACGGGGGATTTCGTGGCGCGGAGCGGGTATCCCCCGGTAATGCCTCAACCGATCACCTTCTATGTCGGCCATCAGGGCCGCGGCCATGCCAATCGCGCAATGGCGATCATCGACGCGTTACCCGCCGGGCGCGCCGTCACGATCCTGACCGCACGCCCCGCATTGTTCGACGGCTTCGCGCGCGCCGTCACGCTGGTGCCCCTGCCCGACGAGGCCGCGGCCAGTGACAGCCCCCCCCGCCGGCGCTCGCCGCGCAGCCCACCCCCCGACATCCTCCACCGCGCACCGATCGGCGACGCGGCGATCCGCGCGACGATGCGGACGATCCTCGACCATCTCGACATGGTCGATCCCGCGCTGTTCGTGGTCGACGTCTCCGCCGAGATCGCGCTGCTGGCCCGCATCGCCAGCGTCCCCGCGATCGGGATCCGGATGCACGGCAACCGCGGCGATGCCGCGCATCTCGCCGGCTATCGCGCCTGTGTCGGCCTGCTCGCGCCCTTCGACGAAGCGCTCGAACAGCCCGAGACCCCTGACTGGATCCGCGCCATGACCCATTATGCGGGCGGGCTGTGCACCGCGCAGGACCGCGTGCCGGGCAAGGCGGAGGCGCGGGCGATGCTCGGCCTCTCCCCCGACCGCGAGATCGTCGTCGTGCTGACCGGCGGCGGTGGCGCGGGCACGCCCTATGCGCCGCTGACCATGGCCGCGCGCGCGTTGCCCGAGACCGACTGGCTGGTGCTCGGCCCCGTCCAGCGCGAGGGCCATGAAACCGATTTCGGCAATCTCCACCTGCGCGGCTGGGTTTCGACGATCACCGCGCACATCGCTGCGGCCGACGTCGTCGTCGCCTCCAGTGGCGATACCATCGTCCACGAAATCGCGCGCGCGGCCGCCCCTATGTCTGCGCGCCCGAATGGCGCTATTTCGACGAACAGATGCGCAAGGGCGAACGTCTGGCCGAACTCGGCGCCGCAATCCTGGTGCCAAGCTGGCCCGGCGCATCGACCCCATGGCGCGGCCTGCTCGACGCCGCCAAGGCGCTCGATCCCACAGCGCTCGCAAGCCTCTACACCCCCACCGCCGCGGCCAGCGCCGCGGACTATCTCGACCGGCTCGCCACCGATCTCTGGACACGCTGAACCGGCCCCCCCGGAATGGAAGATAGGCGGGTCCGATCCGGACGTTTTTAGCTGTATCCGGTTCATTGCCAGGCTAGCCTGCGTCATGCACCTGACCCGGCCACAGGCCGACTCGCTCGCCCGTGAGGGCATGACCGCGCTGCGCAACGGCAACGCCGCTGTCGCCTATGAAAGGCTGTCGCTATTGCGCGACGGCGCACCGGGCATGCCCGCGCCCTGGTTTCTGATCGCGCAGGCGGCGCAGGCGCTCGGGCGCGACGACGAGGCCGACGACGCGCTCGTCCGCTTTCTCGCGACCGAGCCCCGGCATCTCGGCGCACTGCTGACGATGGCGGCGCTGAAGCGTCGTCGTGGGGACGATCGTGCGGCGGAGTCCTTCTATCGCACCGCGCTGTCGGTCGCCTCCCAGCCGGGTGCGACCATCGCCCCCGCGCTCGTCCCCCTGCTCCGGGTTGGCGAGACCTTCCTGACCGAAGTCGCCGGCCGTTTCTCGGCGCATCTCGACGCGGCCCTCAAGGACATGCCGCGCACGGCGAGTCCCCGGATCCGCCACGCGCTCGACCTGCTGCTCGGCCGGAGCGAGCTCTATCTTCAGCAACCCTCGATGTTCTATTTCCCGGGCCTGGCGCAGCGTGCCTATTTCGAGCGCGACGAGTTCGCCTGGGTCGCCCCGATCGAAGCGGCAACCGGCGCGATCCGCGCCGAACTGGACGCAGTGCTCGCGGCCGGACCGGGCTTTGCACCCTATGTGCAGACCATGGCCGGTCGACCACCGCCCGCAAACCCGCTGCTCGACGATCCGGGCTGGGGCGCCTTTCACCTCTGGCGTGGTGGCGTGCCGGTCGAGCCCAATGCGACGATATGCCCGAACACGATGGCCGCGCTGTCGCTGGCGCCGATCCCCGTCATTCCCGGCCGGTCGCCGATGGCGATCTTCTCACGGCTGACCCCCGGCACGCATATCCGCCCGCATCACGGCATGCTCAACACGCGGCTTATCTGCCACCTTCCCCTGATCGCCCCTGACGGATGCGCGCTGCGCGTAGGGTCCGAGACGCGCCCGTGGCGCGACGGCAGGATGCTGATATTCGACGATTCTTTCGAGCACGAGGCGTGGAACCGGGGGACGCAGACCCGGATCGTCCTGCTGTTCGAAGTCTGGCGTCCCGAACTGACCGCGACCGAACGCGACGCGCTGACCGACATATTCGCCGCGATCGACCGGTATCAGGGTCCCGTGGTCGATACCGGCTAAACGCGGCCGGCGTGTCGATCAGTCGCCCGGCATCGCGCGGGTATGCATCTCGCGGGTCTCGTCCTGCGCCAGTTCATACTGGCGTCGCCATTCCGCCTTGGTCAGGCAGATGCGCTGGCTCGCGACCAGCGAGCCCGTCCGCGCCTGCGCACGACAGATCTTCTTCTCCGGCAACGGCCCCGCGGTGGCTGATGCGGTCGTGGGTCGGACACCCGCAGGCAGCGTCCAAACGACTTGCCCCTCCTGCCGGGTCGTCGGCCCGCCGCCGCCCGGTGCGACATAGGCCGCAATCTGCGCGTGCGAGAACAGGAAGTCGCACGTCGCCTCGTCGAGCGCGGCAAAGCCGCTGCTCTTCGAAACCGCACATTCGCGCAACCGCCCCTGCCGATCGACGGTAACGCTGATCCCGACGGTTCCCTGCTCACCGCGACGCAGCGCCCCGCGCGGATAATTGGCGAGCTGAACACGTGCGTTCTTTTCCCGGAGCGCCTGCAGCGCGGGATCGTCTGCAGATGCAGTGGAGACGGGTGCGATTTGCGCCCCGACGGCTGATAGGCCGACCATACCCCCCACGAGCACGATGACCCACGACCCTCGGCTTGCCCATGACAGCGTCGTCCGCATAGTTTCGTCTCCCAGCCAGTATTTCACCACCGCAGCCTCGCGCGGGCAAGCTCAATCCACCACGTCGCCCGCCATGCCCAGCTGCGCGCCGAGCGTCCCGAACATCCGCCGCATCATCGCGATTTCGCTCGCGGTGAGATGCGGGTTCCAGACGTCGACGATCAGGACGGCGCGAATCTCGTCGCTGTCGTTCCACGCCTCATGCTCGATCGTGTCGTCAAACACGAACGCCTCGCCGACACGCCACGCTCGGGTCTCGCCCCCGACCCGAAAGCCGCATCGGTCGGGCACGATCAACGGAAGATGGACGACGGACCGGATATTGCTGACCCCCGTATGCGGCGGCAGCCGCGTGCCGGGCTTGAGGACCGAGAAGAAGGCGGACGGCCCGCGGCCGGGAATGTCCGCCAACGGCAGCGTCTCCAGCATCGCCGCGGTTTGCGGGCACCGCGTGCACACCGCATCGTCGCGCACGCCATACCGCCACAGATATCGGGCGCTCCACAGATCCGACCCGTCGAGTGGGGTCCACCGGTTCGGCGGCGTGCCCGGCGTCATCGCGACATCGGGCGCGAAGCCCGATGCCCCATCGGCAAGAAGGTTTTCCAGCTCTGCGCGGATCGCCGGCGTGGCCGCTTCGAACGCAGCCAGCCAGGGAAAATGCCGCCGCGGGAAGAATTCGTCCGCGGGCAGGAATGGAAAATGCAGCCCGTGGGGTACCGGCGCATGGATCGCCCGACGACCGAGCATCGCATCGATACAGACGTCGATGCGACGTCGATCGTCCGCGGCCGCATCCTCCCGCAACGGTGCAAGCGCCGTATCGATGGCATCGGACAGCGCACGTGTATGCTGCGCGATCCTATCAGAGGCACGGACGAGGAGCTGACTTAACGCTGGCGACCGCTCGGGGAGCGACTGAACGATCGTGGCCACCCCACCCCAGCGAAACGCCGCCGCCGCAGTGTTACCGACGCGGTCCTGGAGTTCGGCCAGCCGGACGTTCGCCATCAGATTGCGCTGGTCGAGCGCAAGCGCGCGTTCGAGCGCGGTCTGTTCCCCCACGCTGTCGCCGAGCCCGCGATAGGCGCTCGCCAGGTTCATCCACAGCGGCGACGCGGCAGGGTCAGCTGTCGTCGCGCGCGCGAAATAGCCGACCGCCATACCATCGCCCCGCGCCAACGCGTCGAGGCCCAGCGCGTTGAGCGCAACAGGATGTTCGGGTGCAATGCCGAGCACGTCGTGAAAGACGGCGCAGGCCCGCGCACCGTCGCCGGCACGCTGCGCGGTTTCGGCGGCTTGCAACAACATCTCGAGCGACGGCCCCGGCTGCTGGCGCATCACCGGGGCGCCGTTATTGCGCACCGCTGCGTGCGGCACGTTCGACCATATCCTGTCCAGCGGCACGTCCCGCCTGCGCGATCTGGTCCCATTCCGCGCGGGTGTGGCATTCGCGTCGCGTCTCGATCAGCGATCCCGACGGCGCCGATCGCTTGCAGATCCGACGCTCGGCCGGCGGTGTCGCGGCCGGTGGCACCTCATCGCGCTGCGCCATCGTCGCGCCGGCCGCTGCCACAGTGAACGCGGACGGCGCCGCCACGATCAGCGACGCCGCGGCAAGACCCGATCGGACCCCCGATCCACACCATGTCGTCCGCATCATCATGCCGCTCCGCAATGCATTGCCGGTACGCATCATGACGGGTCCTTTCAGTTTCGCAACGAGATTTTTGGCCGATTCGGACGTACCAAGACCGGTGGCAGTCGGCACCATGATATGCGATCCCGATGCCATGACCCGTC